>CAJONN010000271.1 GCA_905235955.1 uncultured Marinilabiliaceae bacterium | reverse complement strand
GCTAAACTCGACAAAAATTTTTCAAGCATATGCAAATTCCGACGCCACAATGTCAGCTCTAAAAGTTCGTCTCTTTTATCCCTAAAAACCTCGCCAAATATCTCATAATCAGACACTCGCTTATCTAATGTGAGCGTCATATAGGTCAGATAGCAAAGCAATGTGTCGGCTATTTACAATGCTTGTTTTTGCTATTCTGAAGAAACAAAGAAGCTGCAGAAGTACCAAGACTGGCACACCGCAACGTTTGGGCAAAAGGGCGTTTAATTGGCGTCCATTTTTGAAAAATGGGATGTAATGGCGAAGTATGTGATCGATGGCATTTTTTGGCATTTATCGCTCGAAATTTCATCTAAAAGGAATAAATTTGCATTCATTAAGATAAACGAGTATTTTGTTGTTATTCAGTTATTTAGATGCCACTAATATACAACAAATATTCGTTTATTTTATTGATTTATAATAATTTAACTCAAGTGGAAAAGTTGAGTAGTATTATTGTACTTATGGCGACGTATAAACACCTGATTACGAAAACCATAGTAGAATTTCCATGCAGTGGCTATTGGTGCTGTGGAAAGATTTGGACCATAATTTTCTTTTGTTTCTATCCTCCACAAAGATGCCTTTATATCCGTTTTTGATAATTCGTTTTGTATATTCTACATCGTCAGCCCAAATAAAAAATTCCTTATATGGCAATCCGATCTTCATCACAATATCTTTTCGCACTATAAGCGATACAAAAGATGATTGTTCAACTAATTGACAACCAGTTTGTTCGTCTGTTTTGTTTATAAAGGAAGGAATATTCATTTCATGAACGTTGCCATCGCTCCAAAGAGCAAGACTGCAAGCAAAGCCCACTTCATTGTTTTTGACTATTTTGTCGCAAAGTTTTTCGAGCGATGATGGTTGTGGAATAGTATCGTCGTCCATCACCCAAATCCAATCGCAATCGGTTTGGGCGGCGTGTCGTATGCCGACTGAGAAACCGCCAGCGCCACCAGTATTTTCTTCGAGGCTTATAATTATTATTTATTGTCGGACGCTAAAGATTGCAAAAAATTGTATGTGCCATCGGTCGAAGCATTGTTCAATTTTTGATGGTTTTACAGTCAAATTATCAATTGCTTCAATGCATTCTTGAAGAAGTTGACAACGATTATATGTTACAATAACTGCGCTCGTTTTCACAATGTTCACTATTTTATGTTATTTAGCGTTATGCCATCTTTTTGTAAACCCATCAGAACGTCATTGGGCGCTTCCAAAGATATGTGTTTGTGTTTTCTATTAATCTCAAAATAATATTTTATTGACCTTTTTAGCTCTTTTCTAAAACTTAGTTTTTTAGGTGGTTTTGTATGGCTGATATATTCGGTTGATAACCAAGGAAGTTCCTTAAACTTAAGTTTATGGCTAATTATGAAACAACCTAACGACCATTCGCCCATGTAGCCTATTGTGCGGTCTAATCTTGAATATCCGTGTGGTTTTATTATTTTCTCCACTTCGGTGAGTACAGGCATTATAAACTCGCAATATTCATTGAAAAGCTTTCTGCTCATTATGAACATATTGAAAGGGAAAAAAATATGATTATCGAATAATGCTTGTTTTATTCCATCGGCATATTCGGGATGCATCTTGAGCATTGTATCGACAAAAATCCAAGCATCTTCAGAAGATGTTGATATGCAGAGCGAATAAATATTGTCGCTTCTCATTCTTCCAAAATGCGTGCGAGCGACCAATATATCTGCGCCTTTCATCATCTTGTCAATATTTTCATCGTTTAATTCAACGTCAAAATATCTTCGATAATGGCAAAAACCAACATATTCAGACTGATTGAAATTCTTCCACACCCAATACAATCCTGTCAGTTCGTTCCACGATGCGTTTTTATGGCTAATATTATCCCCTTCATTATCGCACTGATAGCCCAAATCGAGGTCGGGGTGGAGAGCTTTGCCAAGTTGGATAGGTACGTATGGCTTGTAATCTCTTATTTTTGAGTATGGTTTGTGTGTGGATACAAAAATTGTAAGTTTGCTATTGTTGGTTATCATGCTTTTTCTCTTTTTGCTTAGAACGTATATTTAGTTGTTAGTCTTATGCCTGTTGATGAGTATAAATCGCCGAAATCGGTAGCAATTGTGGCTCCTAATAAGTTTTTGCGAATATTTATACTTCACATCAAGCAATGAATAGAATTCAAATTTCTTGCTGCTAAAATAGTAGTTGTCCATTTTCTCCCAGCTATATTGTCCGCCAACATAACGCTCGCCGCGAGTGCCTGTATTGTTCGATAGCGTAATTTTACAAAGAACATCGAAATAGCTACCTATGCTTGCCTCGGCAGCAAAAGTGAAGGCTATCACGCGCGTGTTGGGGTAGGCATATAATCTTTGCCACGAATAATTAGGAGCATAGAGTTCTACTGTTTTTTGTGAATGAAACAAAGGCGATTGCATGCACAAACCATTGACTGTCCAACCTTGCTGATAAAAGCCGTTAGTTGCATAGAGTACTCTGCCACCAAAGTCTAATCCGTAGTTGCACCAGGAGCTAAAAAAATCGTATGACGATTCAGAATCTTCCCATAAAAATGAATTATGGGCTTCATTCCAAGAATCAATTTGCTCGGCATCGAAATGTGTGTAATACCAATCCTTATCCCTAATATATGGAGGGAAAACGACAACATATTCTCCATTTTTGTCATATCCTACTGGATCGGGCATGCCGTTACCGCATTGATAGTCAGTGCGCATACACTCGATAGAAAATCTCTTTATCGGCTTGTCTTTTAGAGCAATTATTGCACTCAAATAGAGGTCTCGGCTGCGATTCGAAAAGTATCTTTTACCTATTCCGTCCGAAAATGGGCGTTTGTATGATAAATATGCGCTCCATTTGTCAAAATCGAGAATCCCAAAGCCCTTGATGAGCTCCAGCTGCATTTGTTGCTTCGCCAATAAATTGACCTTCAAACTTTTCTGAACCTAAACCTCTGAACGACGCCCAAAAATCCGTCGGAATCTCAGTGCCGTCGGGCAGTTTGCCGCCCATCATCACACTGTGGACGAGACCGAAATATGGCTTTGCTATCCAGCCGCCAATGCGTCCGTAGGCAAACTTCTCGCTTATCACTACATCGCGCGTGTAGGTGCATTTATACACGTCGTCGGCATCATATTCGTTGAAGAGCTTGCCAACATAGACGCCACCTTTTATCTGTAGCCAGTCGCGCGTGTAGGGGAGGCTCCAGTAGTCGAATAGCCCGATGCCAATGCGCGGATAGGGGCGTGCGTTGCTCGACATCAGGAAGTTGCCGCTCGTTAGGTCGTCCCACTGTGCCATGGGCGAATGAGCCTGCATGCCAATGGTGTAGTCGAAGATGTAAGCCTTGCCAGCGAGGTAAGCCTCGTGCAGCATCGAGCGATCCCATTCGGTAGTGCCCACGCCGCCTACGCCAAGGTGCATATTGAAATGGCGGAAATTTGCCAAACGCACATCGGCTTTGGCGTATGCCACCACTTCGGCCTGCTCATATTGCGTGTAGAGTCCCCACTGGTTGGAGTAGAGCCACAGCGGGTTGAGCTTATCGTTGCTCGACACCGACACCGACAGTTGTGCCGTAGCCGCGATGCTGTCGCACCAGTGGCTTTGGGCGGTGGCGGATAGTGCTGCAGTAAATGCTATGATTGTAGTTCCTACTTTCTTAATCACAATAACTGAATGATATTTGCGCTGCAAAGTTAGTGCTTTTTCGTGAATGATTACTTAAGTTTCGCAAGTAGAAATATACTACAAATTAATCCACAAATACGACCTTCCTATTAATTTTACTTTTTTTTATTTTTTCTTTTGCTCCTTCGGGGGGGGGCTTCAATTGCGAAACTTAAGTAATTATTTTGTATTATGCAAAAGTCAATTGTGGCAAATATTGTGTTTTGAAAAGGCATAGGTTTTGCAAATAACGCAAGATTCAATATTTTCCGTTATTTTTGAACTCTATTTTCGCATATAACTTATGACAATAGGCGTAATAATATCAACATACAA
>CAJONN010000270.1 GCA_905235955.1 uncultured Marinilabiliaceae bacterium | reverse complement strand
GATTTCTCGCCAAACGATCGCTCTATCTTCACCATTTTCTCCATTTTGAAAAAGTCGGTTGTAATGTTCGGATCGAGCATATTGTCGGGCAGAGAACCTTCCTCCATAATATAATTTCGTAGGAAATGGAGTACCATATCGGTGTTGAAAACGCGCTCCTTATTTATCGCCTTCTTCGAAAAACAATAATTATTGAAGTAAGGCTTCATTATGGTAATAAGCTCATCTACTGTATGTTGAAACACGCCCGTTTCGTCGCGATAATATTCGAGCATCTGGCGCACTTCGCTCTCCGAAAAACCCATCGTATCGTTCATCTGAGCATTGATAGAGAGATTTGCCGCAATATTGAAACCGCTCGTTACATCGCTCAGCGTCAATGGCGAAACGCCTGTGATGAAAATGCGATCAACGGGCGCATCGTTGGCGGTGGTCATTGCCTTCAACACGTTGAAAAACAGGCGGAAGAAGCCATCGCCATGAGTAAGACTGCGATAGGCATCTTCGTTGGTTGAGAAAAGCGTGTTGGCAAAATTGTCGTACTCGTCTATCAAGATATATATCTTGTAAGGCGACTTTTTTGCGATGGTTATCAGGCGCGTAAGTGCAATGTTGCTCTGACCATTTGAGCCGGCAATATATTCCGCAGAGTTCTCGGGCAAAAATTGCTGGTATCTATCAGTAAAATCGTTAATTGTATCAAGCACTTGTTTGTTGAACGACTGCTCAACATTCCCTTCGTTGCTGTCAATCGTCGAGAAGTTGAACTTCATTATCATATACTTGCCTTGCTTGGGCGTGGTCTGCTTATAGATGTCGAGGCCACCAAAATTGGCTTCGTAATCGCTAGCACGCAGAACGTCGTAATATGCCTCTAACATATTTAGATACAGACTTTTACCAAATCTGCGCGGACGAAGGAATATGATGTATTTTGCCGCATCTTCAAAATAAGGTATGAACCTCGTTTTGTCGACGTAGTACGAATTTTCTTTGCGTATGGTAACGTAGTCAGTTTCGCCGTATGCGATGCGTTTCATTGTTCTCTGTATTATTTGTTTAGCAAAAATAGAGAATATTTTGGAAAGAATGCGGTTTGGGCAGACGGAACAATATATTAAAAAAGGCCGCCCAACATATAGATGAGCAGCCTATTATCATTAATTATAAATATTTATTCATTGTAGAATATTTCGTAGGTGTACATGCCACTATCACCACCTCTGTATAGCCATGTTACATCAATCTTCACCGGATAATTATCTTCAAACGTATAATTATATGTATAAACTTCTGAATCTTGTCTATCCCCTGTTTTGAGTATCTTTTTATCGGTTCGAGATGATGGCAAGTTCTTTATTCTTTTTCCCGAATAACCAATATAATCAGGCAAATACTCTTCAAGCAAAAGCAAAGCAAGATCAACGTTCAGGTCGTTCAATTTGCTATTATCGTATGTGATGTTACATTCATAACCGTTGCTCTCGCCATCATCGTGTTCCCAAATTATATTTGTAATATTCTCATTACTAAAATTATATGTTGTTATATATGATGACGTTTCGGAATAAGAACTTTTTATCGTTTCCAAATATCCGTTAGCATAAGTGTAGTCAAGATTTCTCCATAGTTTATTGTCATCATATTGCGCTGCAGAAATAATCAAACCATTTTCTATGTTGAAGACAGAACGTTCTTCAGTATCTCTATTGACTTCAGTTTTTTCTACAACAATCATATTATCAGTATATTTATATGTTTTTATATCCTCCACCGAGCCTAAGCATTTATGTGTTTGAGATTGTATTTTCCCCTCAGCATCAAAAATATATTCTTCGCTTTCATCACAGGACAATACAATCTTCGTAACCTTCTTGCTCAGCACTTTGGTGCCATCATTAGAAGTTTGTTCGGTTTTGTCGCCGTTTGTGTCGTTGTCGTCATCGTCGTCGTCGGAGCAGGCGGTGAGGGCGAATAGTGGCATCAGCAATGCAAAGACTATCAGCCACAAAATGTTTTTCTTTTTCATAACAAAATGAAATTTAGTGCGTCCGCCCAGACACCCGCAAACGGACATTTTTTATGTGGTAGTTTCGCGACTACAAACAAAAAACGTGGGTATCTAAACCTTTGCTGCTTGTCATTTGTGGTCTTAGGAAACCTATCTTTATAAACGAGCAAAGATGATACTCACG
>CAJONN010000269.1 GCA_905235955.1 uncultured Marinilabiliaceae bacterium | reverse complement strand
CCCACCTGGCTTTGTGATAACTATTTTGCGACCGTCTTCACATTGTTCAACTTCGTATCCCCGATACTCTATTGCTATAACTTGTTTTGCAAATTCTTCTCGAGGAGCGTTCCTGATATTCAACTCTTTTAAATCAATCGTGTGTGAATAGATATTCTTTGCCATATCATTTGATTTTTGAAATAAACTCGTTTATTGTCGTTAGGTTATAAATGCTTGGAATTGCAGCAAAAGCCTCGTGTAGTTTATTTTTTGCAGAAAACCAACCGATTCCATCAGTAATCCACACAAATTCAAAACCTTTGACAGAGTTAATTTTTGGCGCAAGTTCTGAATACGACCGCGCAACTTCGTTGAGTTTTGAGCCGCCCGCGCTGTAAAAATTAACTTCAATCAAATACGTCTTTGTTTTGGTTTCAATCACAAAATCAAAACGCTTCTCATCATCGCCGAGTACCTTGTTTATTTTAGACCATTCAGATGAATAGACTTCTTGGCGAAATTTGATTTTGTGTTTTTTTAAAATCTGAGCCACTGTATTTTCCATAATGTGACCGCTACGGTTTTTGCGAGCGTTGGTGTCCAATCCTGTCTCGATTCCAAAGACATAATCAACCAAATCTTTTATTTGTCGCTTTTGAAACAAATCGGACAATCCAGTGGTATCCAAAAATTCCAAAACGCCATCAACCGAATCAAAAAAACTTGTCATATCCACAATTTCATCAAAAGAATCGAGTACTTTCTTTTTGCCCTCGTCCCTGACTGCAATTAGAATCGGCATTACCAAAAAAGCGGATTTGTCGCGTTTCCAAATGGTCTGCACTGACTTCTTCAAATCTTTTGAGCCAATTAAACTATTTAGAATACAAAGACTTAGCTTTATTTCGTCAACATTCTTGCTGATTTTGTCGAAATCGCAAAAGAAATCCAATGTTTGGTTGGTTTCTCGCAATTGAGACATAAACAAATTGTTGTGTGTGCTGCCATTATATTGCTAATTTAAGTTGTTTTGTTGCCGAATAATTATGCACAAGAATTTCCGTTAACTTTCCTCGTTTGTTAGGATTAGCATTTACACTCCTACTTGCCCAAACACGTTCAATAACATATTGTAAATAGAGGTCGTCAAAAAACATATCAGTGCAATCGGAATTGCTCAACATAAACTTATACCCTTCCATTTCTACTTTGTCGCAAAACTCTTTCAAACGTTTTTGGGCGACATCATTGAACGCCTCTTTTGCATAATCATTGAAACTGCTTGTGTTGCTCAATGGGCGATAAGGCGGATCGAAGTAAAAAAGCGTGTTGTCTTTTGCCTTGCTCAATGTTTGCTGATAATCGCCAGTAAGAATTTCAACGTTTTGCAACAGCTCACTATCGGCATAAATGGTCGCTGGGTCGCAAATTGTTGGCGTTTCATATTTGCCAAACGGAACATTGAACAGCCCTGATTTATTCACACGATATAAACCATTGAAACAGGTACGATTGAGAAAGAAAAAGAGCGTTGTATTGCGTATCGGGTCTAACGATTTTGTATTGTATTCGCTACGCATCTGCAAGAAAAATTCTTTTTTACTATCTTGGTTGTCGAGTGCATAATACTCTTTTTGAATTTGTTGTAGCGAACTAACCAACTCAGATGGATTATCTTTTACAACCTGATAACATAGAGTTAGATCAGGATTGATATCGCAAATAATTGCTGATTTGATGTTAGAATGCGTCTGTAGCATGTGGAAGAGCATTGCCCCTCCGCCCACAAACGGCTCAATGTAAGTAACATTCTCCCAACTATCAAAGTCAGCGGGAAGCAGTGCTTCCAGTTGTTCGATGAGTTGTCCTTTGCCGCCAACCCACTTGATAAATGGTTTTGCTGTCATTGCTTTATACTTCTGATACTATATATTTTAACACTATCCATTGCGAGGTGATTCTTGATTTGCAAAGATACAACTTTTCTCCCAAATCATAAAAGTTATCATTCCAAAATCCCGCAAAAGAGACTTTCTCCTCCAAAAGTCTGGTATATCTGTCCGATACTGCTTTTGAACGAGTCATCTTTCTCGTTGCCAAAGAGAACGGAGCCTCCAAATTTCTCACGCAAGCCATTGATGGCCTTCATCGCATTCTCGTAAGTGGCATGGAACGGCTCTTCTTTGGTGGTCTTATTAATGGTAAGCCGCTCGTAGTCGTAGTTGTCGAGGGTGTCGAGGGCGTAGGTGTAGTCCGTCACCACGCTGAAAAGTGCTTCGGTTTCGTCGGTGGAAAGCACGGGCTGGCTCTGAAGGGTGCGCCCCAGCACTCCCACCAACTGCCGCAATTCACCAATCTGCTCTTTG
>CAJONN010000268.1 GCA_905235955.1 uncultured Marinilabiliaceae bacterium | reverse complement strand
TCGCCGTCGTTGATTTCGAACGACGCGCCTTTTACGGCACCCACCGTCTGTCCTTTTTTATTTGGAAACGAGACACTTACATTTTCAAATTTTATCATTCTTCTGTTTTCTTGCTTGTAATGAAGATGCCCAATTGTTTTTGGGGCAATTGGGCATCTGAAAAAGAAATTTTTATGGTTATTTATTTTCGATATTCCACTTATCTACGTACCACTGAGGACGTTGGAAGCCGTCGAAGTCGTTTTCAGGATTTTCGAAATAATTTTTGAAATCTTCCGATTCGTAAGCCTCTTTGGCATCTTTCACAAATTGAGCATCGGCATCTTCGGTGTGCACCACAAACCAAATGAAGAGCTCTGGTGGCAACGTCTCGCCCACAATGGCAGACGAGAGTTTCAAGCCTGATGAGATGACGTAGTTGCCCGGAATCACCGAGAGCGCGCTGCCGTCGAGCGAGCGTGGCAACTGAGCAGCCTCCAACGGCACAACTTTCAGCCCGTAAGGATTCTCATCGATGTCGTTTTCGGTAGCCTGCTGGTCGTCAACAGTCGATTTGATGGTGAGCAAACCGATCGAACGCAGGAAACGCAGCGAGCGTGCGAGGTTCACAGCGTCGTTGGGCACCGACACAATGTCGCCTTGCTTGAGGTTGGCTTTCAACTCTTCAATATCTTGCACTTTGTACGTGTGCGAATAGAGTCCGAGCGCCGCCGTGGGCACAGGGAAAGCCGCCGTGAGATCTACGCCCTTCGTGTCGCTGAAGTTCTGGCGGTAGAGCGTGTTTTGGTAGATGTTGGCATCAATCTCGTTGTTGGCGAGTGCGAGGTTTGGCGTTACCCAGTCGGTAAACTCCACCAGTTTCACATTGTAACCTTTCTGCTCAAGCGCGGGCTGGATGGTGGCCTTGAAGAGGTCGGAATACGGACCGGGCGAGAAACCCACTGAAATTTCCTTGCGGTTAGGATCATGACTTTTTTTTGCATTGCCGCACGAAACGAGAGCCAAACTGCTGATGGCGAGCAATGCCGTTGCGAATAGTTTTATCTGTTTCATCTGTAAATATTTTTACGAATCGCCAATTATGGGAGATTCTGGTTTATAAATCTATATTTTATAGTCTTTTGTGTTTATTTATGCTATATTTTCGATATGCAAAGGTATCTTCTTCTATCAAGTGATAATATACCACCTATAAGGTATTTTATCTACCTAATATATGAGATGTGGGTATAGCAAAGGTTTGGGGAGAACGCCCTCAGATTTGATTTGATGCCATCAATAAGTATCAGAAGAACAATAAAATTTGATAAATTTGCATTGTAGCAAATGAACAATGAAATGAACAATGCCATGCAAACGCTCAAAAATATACCCATCGGCATACAAGATTTCGAGAAAATACGCAAAGACGATTTCTTGTATATAGATAAAACCGCATCGATTTACCGCCTCATCTCAACGGGCTGCTATTATTTTCTCTCGCGTCCGCGCAGATTTGGTAAGAGCTTATTAATAAGTACATTGAAAGCATTTTTTCTTGGCAAAAAAGAGCTTTTTCACGGACTTGCAATAGAGAATCTTGCCAAAGAGTGGGTTGAATATCCCGTTTTGCATTTGGATTTGAATACCGAAAAATACGACACGAAAGAGGCGTTGGAAAATAAACTCGATTTGCAACTCTCGACTTGGGAAGGTTTGTATGGCAAAAACGAGAAAGAACGGTCGTTGGCAACGCGTTTCGATGGCGTCATTCGTCGTGCTTGCGAGAAGACTGGTCGGCGTGTGGTTATTTTGGTTGACGAATATGATAAGCCAATGTTGCAAGCTATTGGTAATGAGGAACTTCAGGATGAATATCGCGCAACGCTCAAAGGCTTTTATGGTGCGCTCAAAAGTCAAGATGCCAACATCAAGTTTGCGCTGCTAACTGGAGTGACGAAATTTGGCAAGGTGAGCGTCTTCAGCGACCTCAACAACCTGAATGATATATCGATGAGTAAAAATTACTACAACATTTGTGGCATCGATACCGAAGAACTTTATGGAGTATTGCGACCATACATAGAGCAACTTGCAAACG
>CAJONN010000267.1 GCA_905235955.1 uncultured Marinilabiliaceae bacterium | reverse complement strand
GTGGTGTAGCGAAGCGAAACCACTGCACACATATCAACCAATAAACGAGAGCCCCGAAGGGGCGAAAGAGAGATTGCAATTGTGCGTTATTGTTCTTTCACCCCTTCGGGGCTAATATTGTGGAGAGCGCATAATTAGCAGTGGTTACGCTGCGCTCACCCCTGCCTGTATTCTTTCGCTCCTTCGGAGCTACTTTACTTGCAAAACTTGAGTTATCTGTGCGAAACAGCAACGACCTTATCATTCAGCACCTCAAAAATATCTCCAGCTTCGTATCGACTGGCATGCATTACGTTGGTGTGCTCAGCAATGTCAGAAAAGGCTTTGTGAGCTATGAGCGGATGGTTATTGTCGGCACTCAGATGCGACAATATAATGGTGTGGAGATGTGGCGGAGCTACTTGGCGCACTATCTGTGCTGCTTGAGTGTTTGACAAATGTCCTTTGTCTGATGCCACACGCTGCTTGAGGTACTGCGGATATTTGCCAGCCCAGAGCATATCTTCGTCGTAGTTCGACTCCAAAAAAGCTACATGGCAAAGACGCAAATGTTCTTCGAGGCTGGGGCACGTGCACCCTATATCAGTAAACACGCCTATGTTTAAGCCGTTGACTTCAACTCTGAAACTGCATGGCTCTTCTACATCGTGAGGTTTTTCGAAACAATATACCTGAAAACTACCTATGCTCACCTTTTCGTTGTAGCTAATAGCAATAGGTGGCTGGGGTGGCAAATAGAATGGACGACATTTGAGAGCTGTGCCTCGCGTCATATAACATGGAACACCAAAGTTTTGACAAAACACTCTTAAGCCACGCACATGGTCAGAATGTTCGTGAGTCAGAAATACTGCTTTTATTTTCCGAAGGTCGATGCCTACTTTGCGTGCTCTGCCAACAAGTTGCCTATAGCTGATGCCACAATCGATGAGTATACCGTCAGACGATGTGCCTATGTAGTATGCATTGCCGTTGCTACCAGAGGCTATTGAACAGATGTATGTATGATTGTCTTGATTCATTAAAAATGTATGTTTGCTCTATCTGTATTGTTTGCAAATGTGATATGAGCAAAAGTGTGTACAACACTAAAAGCACCTCAGATGCTTCGAATAGCATTGGGGTGCATATTGTTGTAATATTTTGTGTAGTTCTGAGTATCAGAATGGCAGGTCGTCAGCCGGACTATCGGCAGGTGCGGGTGCAGGTTGTTGCGGAGCTGCTGCTGGCTGTGGTGCTGCGGCTACTGGCTGAACAGGTTGCTGATAGGGTTGCTGCTGATATGCACCTTGTGGAGCTGCGGCAGCGGTATATTGCGGACGGTCTATACGCCAAACGTTGATTGACATTATGTAGCGTATTGTATTGTCAGGAGCAGTCCATTTTCTACCACGGAGGTCGAATGTTATTTGTATTGTATCGCCTATCTGATATTGGTCAAGAAGGGCGCAACGGTCGCCAGTAAGCTGGCACTGCAAAAAGTCGTTGTAACGAGGGTCGCGAGGGTTTTCAACTTCGATAACAAATTCACGCACTACAAATGTTTGCGATGCTTGGCGTTGGTCGCGCTTTTCTATTAGTTTTCCTATTATTTCCATTATGTGATAATTTTTTTTGCAGTATTAATCTTCAACGATAACAATCTGATCAATGCTATCCCATTTTTTTATTTTGTCAATAACGTCAAGACCTTCAATTACTTGTCCGAATACGGTATGAACGCCATCGAGGTGCTGAGTTTGCTCTCTGTTGTAGCAAATGAAAAACTGCGAGCCACCTGTATCTTTGCCAGCATGAGCCATAGAGAGCACTCCTCTGTCGTGGTGCTGGCGCTTACCTTGTGTTTCGCACTTGATGGTGTAGCCGGGTCCGCCCATACCCGCACGAGTATCGCCTATTTCACGCGAATATGGACAACCGCCCTGAATAACAAAGCCTCGTATGACGCGATGAAAATGCAAACCATTGTAGAATCCTTCGTTGGCAAGTTTGATAAAGTTTGCCACTGTGCCCGGTGCATCGTCAGCAAAGAGTTCTGCTTTCATAATGCCTTTGGGTGTGTGTATTTCGGCTATTTTCATTAATGATCAACTTAAAAACGGCTTCAAAAGTAGTCAAAAATATGCTAATTATCTTAAGTTTCGCAAGTAAAAATGTACTACAAACAAATTTTCAAACACGGCTTTTTCATTAGTCTTTATAGTACATTTCTACTTGCAAAACTTGAGTATATTTATGTAAAAAAAACAATCAATCATATCCACGACAGACCTTTTTTCTCTTCGGTTGTCATGAGTTTTTCGAGGTAGGATTTTACTGGATTTTGTTCGCCGTTGAACTCTGCCGCCATCTCTTTGAGATCGTTGAAGTTCTTGTTGAAGAGGATTTTACCATCTTTGAGCAGAGCAAAGAGCATTCCGAGGTCGGCAATCACGTCATATTGGTGCGAGGTGATGAGGATAGCCGTGCCGTTTGCTGCCATCTGGTGCAGGAGTTTGCTGATG
>CAJONN010000266.1 GCA_905235955.1 uncultured Marinilabiliaceae bacterium | reverse complement strand
CAGCACGACAAAAATACCCTGTGCGACAAATAATTCTCTATCTTTGCGCCTGAAAATAAAAACAATTAATATCATTCGATGAATTTTGTTGAAGAACTCAAATGGCGTGGCATGATAGCCGAGATGATGCCGGGCACTGAAGAACAACTAAGCAAAGAACTCACCTCGGCATACGTTGGCATAGACCCAACAGCCGACTCACTACATATTGGTCACCTCGTAGGCGTAATGATGCTCAAGCACTTGCAACGTGCCGGACATCGCCCAATAGCACTCATTGGAGGCGCAACAGGCATGATAGGCGACCCCTCGATGAAGTCGGCAGAACGCAACTTGCTCGATGAGGCTACACTACGCCACAATCAAGATTGCATCAAAAAACAACTCGCCAAATTCCTCGATTTCGACTCTGACGCACCCAACGCAGCCAAACTCGTAAACAACTACGACTGGATGCGCGACTACTCATTCCTCAACTTTATTCGCGACATAGGCAAACACATCACCGTAAACTACATGATGGCCAAAGACTCTGTAAAAAAACGCCTCTCGCGCGACTCATCGGTTGGCATGTCGTTTACCGAATTCTCATACCAACTCTTGCAAGGTTACGACTTTATGTACCTCTATGAGCATGAAGGTTGCCGACTGCAAATGGGTGGCTCTGACCAATGGGGCAACATAACTACAGGCACCGACCTTATTCGCAAAATGCTTGGTGGCGAAGCCTTTGCACTCACTTGTCCGCTCATCACCAAAGCTGATGGTGGCAAATTTGGCAAAACCGAAAGTGGCAACATTTGGCTCGACCCAGAGAAGACCAGCCCATATAAATTCTACCAATTCTGGCTCAATACATCTGATGCTGACGCTGAAAAATATCTCAAAATATTCACTACACTCTCTCAAGAAGAGATTGCACAACTTGCAGCAGAGCAGGCCGAAGATGCTGGTCGCCGACCAATGCAAAAGCGCTTAGCTGACGAGATAACCACTATGGTACACGGCAAAGAAGCCCTCGACGCAGCCATTGAAGCATCGCAGATACTCTTTGGTAAGGGCTCAGTTGAGACACTACACAAAATGGACGAAGAAACATTCCTCTCAGTATTTGAAGGCGTGCCAACATTTGAAGTAGAACGTGGCAAAATAGAAGCTGGCATTTCACTTGCCGACCTCCTTACTGCCGACGCTGCTATCTTCCCCTCAAAAGGCGATTTGCGTCGCAATATTGCTGGATTGCAAATAAACAAAGAGAAGGTTGCCGACAAAGTCATAAATGCTGAAGCACTACTCAATAACAAATATATATTGGTGCAAAAAGGCAAGAAAAACTTCTTCATCATCATAGCCAAATAGGCAACGTTATAAATATCTCATAATTATATAATTACACCTAACTGCAACTTTTGTGGTTGGGTGTTTTTTTATTTACTCAAGTTTCGTAAGTGAGTAGCTCCGAAGGAGCGAAAGAATATAGGCAGGGGTGAGCGCAGCGTAACCTCTGCTAATTATGCGCCCTCCACAATATTAGCCCCGAAGGGGCGAAAGAACGATAGCAATTGTGCGTTATCGTTCTTTCGCCCATTCGGGGCTGTTTTACTTGCAAAAGTTGAGTTAATTATTGAACTCTCCTCTGAAATTAGTCGATAGGGTAGGTGTCTAAGTTTTTGTTGCGTTCTTTGTAGTCGAGGGTGTAATGTAGTCCGCGACTTTCATGGCGTTTTTGTGCCATTTTGATGATGAGGTAGCCAATGTTTATCTTGTTGCGTAGTTCGCAGAGCTTCATCGAAATTTTTGATGAGTTATAGAGCTCTTCTGTTTCGCGATAGATAATTTCGAGGCGGTCGAGGGCACGTTTGAGGCGTATATTTGAGCGCACAATGCCTACATAGTTGCTCATTATGGTTTCTACCTCTTTGTTGGCTTGTGTTATGAGTATCATCTCTTCGTTGTGCACTGTGCCTTCATCGTCCCAGTCGGGCACATCGTCGCGCCATGTGGTGTGTTGCATTACTTCGGTTGAGTCGCTGGCTGCTACGTCAGCATAAACTATGGCTTCGAGCAATGAGTTGGACGCCAAGCGGTTGGCTCCGTGTAAGCCAGTGCAAGAGCATTCGCCAGCAGCATAGAGGTTGTTTATCGAAGTGCGACCGTTGAGGTCTACTTTGATGCCTCCACACAAATAGTGCGCTGCGGGCACAATTGGTATGTAGTCTTTGGTGATGTCGATACCAATAGAGAGGCATTTGTTGTATATCATTGGGAAGTGATGCTTGGTCTCTTCGGCATCTTTGTGTGTTACATCGAGGTAGAGGAAGTCGTCGCCTGATATTTTCATTTCGTTGTCGATGGCGCGTGCTACGATGTCGCGAGGGGCAAGGCAACCACGTTCGTCATATTTCTCCATAAATGTAGAACCATCGCGTCTGCGCAATATGGCGCCATAGCCACGCATAGCTTCAGTGATGAGGAAGTTGGGGCGTTCTTGTGGGTTGTAGAGCGAGGTGGGGTGAAATTGTATGAATTCCATGTTTTGTATGATGCCTTTTGCTCTGAAAACCATAGCGATGCCGTCGCCTGTAGATATGGTGGGGTTGGTAGTTATTTGATATACGTTGCCAACTCCGCCAGTGGCCATCATTGTAACTTTGGAGAGGAATGTTATTATGTCGTGAGTCTCTTCGTTGAGCACGTATGCGCCATAGCAGCATATATCTTTCATCCAAGGTTCGTTGGAGCGTCCCAAGTGGTGTTGGGTGATGATGTCGATGGCAAAATGTTTTTCGTATACATCAAT
>CAJONN010000265.1 GCA_905235955.1 uncultured Marinilabiliaceae bacterium | reverse complement strand
TGGGAAGGTCGTATATAGGGACTTGTTTGCAGTACATTTTTACTTGCGAAACTTGAGGAACATACAAAAAACAAGCCCCGAAGGCTCGACAGACCATAGGCAGTGGTGTAGCGAAGCGAAACCACTGTACATATATCTATCAATAAACTAATAAATTATATATCAATATAATACAACTATTTATTTAATCTAATACTTTACTATTCAAACAAAAATAAAAACTCCTTTTATCCCTTGTAACTATTATATAATCAGATATTTATATGTGTTAAAACGTTATATTTTATGCATTTTAGATATGAAAATTGTGTAAATTTTTCATAAACAAATGCTAAATATACCCTCAAAAATCCCTTATTCGTCCTCAAAATATACTTTTTCTCCACTTTTTGCTAATTTTGTGTCATTTCTGAGAGTATAGACACTATTTACACAATGACCAACAAAATTATAACTGCAGCCGAAGCATGCTCAAAAATCAAATCAGGCATGACATTGTTTATTGGTGGCTTTCTAAAATGTGGTTCGCCCACCGATGTTATCAACGAAATAGTCAAGACTGACATTTGCAACCTCACCATTGTTGGCAACGATACATCGTTTGCCGACTCTGACCGCGGACTGCTCGTCAGCAACAAAAAGGTAAAAAAAGTAATAGCCTCGCACATTGGGCTCAACAAAGAGACAGGTAGGCAAATGCTATCGGGCGAAATAGAGGTAGAACTTGTTCCGCAAGGTACACTCTGCGAGCGCATACGCTCAGCTGGTGCAGGGCTTGGGGGCGTGCTCACTCCCATTGGCATTGGCACTGAAGTGGCTCAGGGCAAGCAAATTGTTTGCGTCGATGGCAAAGATTATCTGCTCGAAAAACCATTGCGCGCCAATGTAGCTCTCATCTATGGCTCGCGCGTCGACAAAATAGGCAATGTATCTTTTGTTGGCACCACTCGCAACACCAACGTTGTGATGGCCACCGCCGCCGACATGGTGATTGTTGAAGCCGATGAGGTTGTCAACGGCTACATCGACCCCAACGAGGTTGTGATACCATCAATATTTATTGACTATATAGTAAAACGTAAGCAAGCATGACAACACCACTCCAATCTGATATGCGCGAATATATAGCTCAGCGTGTAGCACACGAATTTTCTGACGGTGAAGTTGTAACACTTGGCATCGGGTTGCCCACACACGTTGTGCGTTACTTGCCACCCAATATTCATATTATGATACAAGCCGAAAATGGCATTGTTGGCTGCGGACCGCAAGTGGGTGCACCTGTTGGCATGCCTCACGTCACCGATGCGGGTGGCAACGCTGTGCAAATAGCCGATGGCGGTGCCTTTTGCGACTCATCGATGTCGTTTGCAATAATCAGAGGCGGACACATAGACAAAACAGTGCTTGGCGCATTGCAAGTAGACCAAAAAGGCAACTTAGCAAACTACATGATACCCGGCAAACTCGTTCCGGGCATGGGTGGCGCAATGGATCTGACAGTGGGCGCCAAATACGTGATAATAGCCATGGAGCATTGCGCCAAAGATGGCAGCCCCAAAATACTCTCAGAGTGCACATTACCTCTCACTGCCGCTGGTGTAGTAAACCTTGTCATTACCGAAAAAGCCGTTCTCAAAGTTTTGCCCGATGGCCTTCATCTTATAGAAGTAAGTCCATATTCAACTATCAACGACATTGTTACTCACACCGCTTGCGATTTAATAATCGATGTGTAAAATGCTACTCTACTCAAGTTTCGCAAGTGAAAAACGCACAGAAAATAAGAATGGGCGAAAGAAATATACCCAACAAATTTTTGTTACTTTTTATTTCGCTTCGCTCAATCATCGTTGAGTCTGTCGGCACAGAAAAAGTAAAATTAATGGGAAGGTCGTATATTAGGTACTTGAGTGCAAAAAAAGAAATATCAGCGCAACTCAAAGCGCACACACTTCCATATTTTAACCTATTTTATATCTATGCAACATATCTTATTATTAAGATTAAA
>CAJONN010000264.1 GCA_905235955.1 uncultured Marinilabiliaceae bacterium | reverse complement strand
TTTCTGCAACAGCATTTGCATTTTGCGGTAGAGCGTGTATGACTTGCCCGCCTGACGCACCCCTACAAACACATAGTTGCCCGCCTCTTCCAATTCAATGCTACGTTGAACGATGTCGATTTTTGGGATATATTCATATCCTTCGGCTATGATGCTTTCTATCAACTCTTTGTTTATCATCGGCTTCAAATTTTACACATCGTAAAAATACAATTTTATTTTGTAGTACAGAATAAATTTTGCCATTTTTATTCTACTGTACAGAATAAAACTACGCACACTATTGAACCAACATCCGTAACAATATTCAATTTCTGCCAATGTTGGGAAAAATTCTGCCCATGCGTTTCTTTGTGATTTTGTCGAGCATCTGTAAATCAATTATTTGCATTGAGCAACCAATCTATTGCGGAATAGATTTGAATAGTTTTGCCCTTTACCTCCACAGTACGCGATGCTGCTAAGGTGATGAGTGTTAGGTTGTTGCAATTCAACTTCTCCGCTCCAGCTACCAAGGCAGAGACCTCCCTGTTGAATGTTTTTGGCTTATGTCGTATGCCACCTGTATCAGCTCTTGGGGCTTGTTCTGATTGCAAACCACAAAGTCGATTTCTTTAGAATTTGTGGTGGGCTTGTAGTAATAAACATCTAAATATTTATTGGAACAGCGACGAAGCAATTCAATATATATCACATTTTCCAATCGCCAACCCGAATTTTCGGCAGCCATTGAGTAGTCGCGATTGTTTTCCAATCCTGTATCAACCAGATAGGTCTTTTCGCCCACTATCCTCTCCTTGCTTTTGAATGAAAATTTTGGCAACAATTGCACAAGAAACGCCTGACGCAGATAATCGACGTAGTTGCGCAATGTTTTGTCAGAAACCGTAAATATTTCTGATAATTCGTCATAATTAATGCATTGGCAAGGCGTGCTAATTAGCTGATAGGTCGTTTTGCGGAGAATATCCACGTTGCGTATTCTAAAACGCTGCTGTATATCTTTCTGTAGGACAGCATCTAACAAACTTTGCATATATCCGCGTTTGTTATTCAGAGCCTGAACTTCGGGGAAGCCACCATCGTTGATATACTGCATGAATGCATTCCGCCGAATGGCGTCTGCTTTTGTCGTAATTGATTTTGTATCAATGTTATGATACGCACAATATTCTGCAAATGAGAATGGAAACAGACGAATTTCATTATACCGTCCTGTCAGATGCGTTGCAAGTTCGCCACTCAACAATTTTGCATTGCTGCCCGTGATAAAAACTCGAAGTCCTGACCTCAGCAGCCGGTTGACAAAAATATGCCAACCTTCCACATTTTGAATTTCGTCGAAGAAAACATACTGAATTTCAACACCATATATCTGGTAGAGGCATCTTAGCAGGGTGTTCAACTCATTCGTCTGCATGCCGACAAGCCTGTCATCATCGAAACTGACGTATGCGTATGCCACGCCGCGCTCTTTCAATACCTTATGGCAAAGCGTTGACTTTCCGCTTCGCCTGACACCTATAACCACTTGTGCCAGCTGACTATCGAACTCGAAAAATTGTTCTTCACTGCGCCGCACCCAAAGTTCTCTCTGTTCTTCAAGCACTTGCAGTATAACATCCACGTCAATCATACCTAATTGTTTTTGGTACAAATATACCAAAACTCCGATATTTTGCAAAAATAACAAAAGTAAACTCCGATATTATTCAAAAATAACGGAAGTAAACTCCGATAATATTCAAAAAGTTATGCTTTGTATGTCCTTATTCTTAACGTAAAAAGCATAGATTTTGTCTTTCCCGAAGTTCTTGAAAATGACGTTGTCATACTCTTTGGGCAAATCTTATTCTAAAAAACATTGCCGTCATTTTTAGCCGTCACCATACAAGAAAATCATTGTTTTTCCATATTTTTGCATTACCATACATGCGAATTATTGCACCTATGGCAGTTACATACATAAAGCGTCAGCCTGATGCTTGTTTTTGGTTCTTGAAACGTAGGAAATTTCAAAACTGGCTCAAAAACAATGCGAAAGACGATGCTACGGGTGTGTTATACATTCCGTGGGTGTGCGTGTGGGCATCAGTTTGCCCTATGCACACTTTTGCGAACTTATATACACGCATCGTGGGTATCTCTTTGCTCGTTTAGCCAATGGTTTTTCCTACGACCACAAGAACAAACGAGACAAAGGTTCAGATACCTACGTTTTTTGTATGTAGCTCTATAAGAAAAACATAAAAAAATGTCCGTTTGCGGGAGTCTGGGCGGACGCACAGAAATTTTCAATTATGAAAAATAAAAAATTATTTTGGCTGATAGCCTTTGCATTACTAATGCCACTCTTCGCCCTCACAGGCTGCTCTGATGATGATGAGCAAGAGACAAAGCTCACCCAGATTACGTTGAACAATGATTCAATGCTTTTGACGCACGGCGAATCTTATGCTCTATCTGTCAACGAAGCTGTAGAAGTCGAGTGGAGTTCTCTTGATCCGTTTGTTGCAACGGTTAATGAGAATGGAGTTGTTACTGGTCTCCATGTCGGAGCAACGTTCATTGAGGCAAAGACTGTAGATGGACTATCCACTGCTTGTACAATTATAGTTGCGCCATTATACTACACATATCAAGAACCTTACATCGAGTGGGGCAAGACACAAGCGGAAGTATTGGAAGGGCAGGACTTAGCTCATGATTACACTCTTGACGGCACAGAGGTGTCATACTCTCAGGGTACTGGGAAGACATATTCTGCTCTATACAAGATCGACCCATACAAAGGCCTTTACTATGCTGAATTGCAGATCAATGGCAGCTACGAAGATGAGATTCACAAATTTCTCGAAGAACGCTACACTTACGTCGGTTTGGAAGACGGGGTTCGTTACTACATACACGGTCTTTCTACAGAGACCTACGACTATTCAGTCAGGTGTTACCGAGTCAAGCACTACTCAAAGACGTATATAGCTATAGCTTACTTGTCTGGCGAATATGTCAGAGCTATTCAGTCAAATTAGTTATACAAGTTGCAGCAATGCATACAGACCTTTTTTACCAGAGTTCGTTAATATAACAAAGCCTCGCATTGGTTCATGCGAGGCTTTATTGTCAGAATATCCTTCGAGTGTAGAAGGTATCGTTGCTGAATGCGCGCCTAAACTATTGAATATTAAGCTATCGAGCCATTCCGGAAGTCGCATTTTCTTTGCCTTTTCTCCCCGCTGCGACTCCCAAACAGCGTTTACGTCTATACACAAAAAAAAGCGCGGGAATCTGATTCATCGCTTATCCCGCTCTTGTTGGCCTTCGCATTGCCGTTCCTGCTGAGGATAAGCAATGCCGAAGCCCACGCGAATGTATATATCATAAGCCAAGACGCATTTTGTGCATCTCGGTAGATAATACACCTCCATGAGCATTGAACATTGCCTTATCGTGCAGCAGGATAATGAAGTTGCGAAGTTCAC
>CAJONN010000263.1 GCA_905235955.1 uncultured Marinilabiliaceae bacterium | reverse complement strand
AATCGTTTTTAACGCTTCGCTACGATAATTTTCTTTACGCTCCGTGCCAAAGGCGACAACCGCGAGGTGAAAATCGGGTTTCGTGCTAATTGTTGGAAGGCTATTTGTTGGATATATTTCTTTCGCCCATTCTCAGGGCTTATTTTCTGTGCATTTTTCACTTGCGAAACTTGAGTAATGAAGTTGCAACGCATCACTTAAGTGGCTTCAATGCCTCATTTTTCACCGTTTATCTACCAATAGCCTTTTTTTGTCGGCTAAGGGCTATATCATAGTATAACCATCTATTAATAAATAACATACCTTTGTATCGTTGAATTTTAAATAAATAATACTATGAAAAAATTAACCTTAACGATTGCTGCATTGATGTGCGCATCGACAATTATGGCTAATGGCAACAGTCAACAGTTGCAAGGTGAACAGAGTGAGGTGCGTGTTGAAAAAAGCCTCTATCATCAACATCCAGAGGGCAGAAGACCTCACAAAGGAGGCAGAGGTCATTTCGACTCTTCAAAACGTGTAGAGGCATTGGCTGAGCAGCTTGCACTTACCGATGCTCAGAAGAGCGACCTTCTAACCTTCTATGCACAACGTGATTCGTTGCGTAAAGCTAATCGTCCACAAAAAGAAGCCACCCCAGCTGAACGTCCAAACAGAGATGAGCTGCAAGCAAGGTTTAAGGCTGAGCATCAGGCTGAGCAAGAGCACCTCAAAGGCATACTCACTGAAGAGCAATATGCTAAATGGCTTGAGACTGAAAACAAACGTCAGGCACTGAGAGAGAACAGATAGTGATTCTTCAAAAAAAAATGAAGAGCACAAGCAACCATTATGTAGTTGCTTAAAAAAGAGAAAGAGATTATTACTCCAATGTAGGGTAATAATCTCTTTTTTAATGAAATATAACTTAAGTTTCGCAAGTAGAAATGTTCTGCAAACAAATTTTCAAACACAGCTTTTTCATTAGTCTTTTACTTTTTCTGTGCTGACAGAAAAAGTAAGTAACAAAAAGAACTCGTCGCTGTTGCCACTCCGCTAAAAATTATCTTCGCTTCGCTAAACGATTTTAAACTCGCTTCGCTCAAACAGAAAATCGTTTCAGGCGCTTCGCTACGATAATTTTCTTAACGCTCCGTGCCAAAGGCGACAACCGCGAGGTGAAAATCGAATTCCGTGCTAATTGTTGAAAGGCAATTTGTTGGTTATACACCTTTCGCCCATTCGGGGCTACTTTACTTGCGAAACTTGAGATTGTAATATAGAAATAGAAAAAGAGCCTATCCCAAGTTTTGTTTTTGGGATAGGCTCTTATAATATGGGTTTTATTATTTTCAGATTACATCATACCACCCATGCCGCCCATGCCGGGGTTCATAGCTGGAGCTGCTGGCTTATCTTCTTTTTCGTCAGCAATGATGCACTCGGTGGTGAGGAACATACCTGCTATTGAAGCTGCATTCTCAAGAGCTACACGAGTAACCTTAGCTGGGTCGATAACACCACTTTGGAAGAGGTTTTCAAACTTGTCGTCGCGAGCATTGTAGCCAAAGTCACCTTTGCCTTCTTTTACTTTCTGCACGATGACTGCACCCTCTTTGCCACCATTGAATACTATTTGGCGCATAGGCTCTTCTATTGCACGACGAACAATGTCGATACCTGTTGTTTCGTCATCGTTGTCGCCTTTCAAGCCTTCGAGAGCTGCTGTTGCGCGTATGTATGCTACGCCACCACCCGGTACGATACCTTCTTCAACGGCTGCACGTGTTGCGCAAAGTGCATCGTCAACGCGGTCTTTCTTCTCTTTCATCTCTACTTCAGTAGCTGCACCTACGTAGAGCACTGCTACACCACCAGAGAGTTTTGCAAGACGCTCCTGAAGTTTCTCACGGTCGTAGTCGCTCTTGGTGTTGGCTATCTGACCCTTTATCTGTGCTACACGCTCGGCAATAGCCTCTTTTGAGCCTGCACCTTTTACTATTGTGGTGTTGTCTTTAGTTATTGAAATCTTCTCAGCCTTACCAAGCATATCGATTGTTGCAACGTCGAGCTTCAGCCCGACCTCTTCTGATATTACTGTACCACCAGTGAGTACTGCTATATCTTGCAACATCTCTTTGCGGCGGTCGCCAAAGCCCGGAGCCTTCACAGCTGCTACTTTGAGCGAACCACGCAAGCGGTTTACTACAAGACCTGCAAGTGCATCGCCATCTATATCTTCTGCAATGATGAGCAACGGACGACCTGTTTGTGCTGTAGCTTCAAGCACTGGCAAAAGGTCTTTGAGAGTAGATATTTTTTTGTCGTGGATGAGCACGAATGGCGAGTCGAGTTCGGCTTCCATCTTCTCAGTGTTGGTAACGAAGTATGGCGAGAGGTAACCGCGATCGAACTGCATACCTTCAACTACTTCAACTGTTGTGTCAGTACCTTTTGCTTCTTCTACGGTAATAACGCCTTCGTTGCCTACCTTCTTCATAGCTTCAGCTATGAGCTTACCAATTTCGCCATCGTTGTTGGCTGATATGGTAGCTACTTGCTCTATTTTGCTGTTAGAGTTGTCAACTTCTTGTGCTTGGCTCTTGAGGTTTTCTACTACTTTAGCCACAGCTTTGTCGATGCCTCGTTTGAGGTCCATTGGGTTGGCACCTGCTGTTACGTTTTTGATACCTACATTTACAATAGCTTGTGCAAGTACGGTAGCTGTTGTTGTGCCGTCGCCAGCGTCATCGCCAGTTTTTGAAGCAACCTCTTTTACCATTTGTGCGCCAAGGTTGGCAAGTGGGTCAGAGAGTTCTATTTCTTTGGCTACTGAAACACCATCTTTTGTGATGTGAGGTGCTCCAAATTTCTTCTCTATAACTACATTTCTGCCCTTAGGACCGAGTGTTACTTTTACTGCATCTGCCAATTGGTCGACGCCTTGCTTTAGCAATTCGCGTGCTTCTGTATTGAATTTTATTTTTAGGAGTTTTCTGTTTTCAACTGTGTTTGCAATGATGTGTGTGTGCCTTACTCTTTATTATTCAGCAATATAAAGCACATCGCTCTGATTGATAAGGAGATACTTTTCGTCATCGATGGTGAGTTCCTGACCAGAATATTTACCATAGAGAACAATGTCGCCCACTTTCACTTCTACTGCTTCGTCTTTCTTTGCAGCGCCTACCAAAACTACTTCGCCTTTGAGTGGTTTTTCTTGTGCTGCATCTGGTATGATGATGCCGCTTGCTGTTTTTGTTTCAGCTGGTTGTGGTTTTACAAGCACCTTGCCTGCAAGTACCTTTCCTTTTACTTGTGCCATAATATCTTTTTTTTTATTTATTCTTTTTTTGAAAAATCTACTTACGTTTTCGCAAGCCGATGCTCTGCTTGTCATAAAGTGTGCCAAATATATTTCTCTGACAATATGTCAACCTGCTCACTTTTTTGGCAGATAAAATACGACACAATGACACTAAAACTTAC
>CAJONN010000262.1 GCA_905235955.1 uncultured Marinilabiliaceae bacterium | reverse complement strand
GTAGCCATAGAGTCGTTTGGCATCGAAGATGAGCCAAGGCTGGTCGTTGAAGCGACTCTGAAAATGGTCGGTTATGAGTGGCAATACATTGTGGTCTGGCGAAACGACGGTTAAATATGTGCCATCTTTTGCCTTCTGAAACCTAATAAATTGTTTCATACGTAGCACTTCGTGCAAAACTCGCCTACATGTGTTGCGCACCGCAAGTACATCGGGGTCGGATGAGTTGTGTATAATATCCTTATTATCAGACCGAAACACTTTGCATATAAAGTTGAAAAGTGGCTGATTGAGTGCTTTTTCTTCTGACTGCCAACTGATGGTGATGATGTGCAATGCCTCTTCTGATAGTTTTTTCTCCAAACCAGCCCACACACGCGAGGCTTTGGCTTCGGTGGTAACAACATTGTATGTTTCATCAGCAAAAAGTGGCATCTGCTCGCCTTGGGTGAGTATCATTTCGGGGTGCTGCTTGAGTGCAAAACTGTCGAACACAGCAGTGAGCAGTCCATCGAGGGTATTATCAAAAGTGTAGACTGTCATTAGTCTTTGAAGTCGAGTTTAAGTTGTTGTTCGTCAGCTATTTTCTTTTGCTGTTCTTTGGTTAGGAGCATATAGCGCAGTCGCTCTGGATGCATCTCGTTGATGCCAATTATTGGTTGCGAAAATGCATTGGTAAGTTCGCCACAGGTGATAAAATATTTGGCTTTTTTCATTACGACACCCATTTTTTTGAGATGATACGAAGTGAGCCTATTGAATGTGCGACTGTTGACTATCATGGTAGCTGTGCGCACGCCAATGCCCGGCACACGCAGAATGCGCTCATAATCATCGGTATTGATATCTACGGGAAAATATTCTGGGTGGCGCAATGCCCAACTAAGTTTTGGATCAATATCGAGGTCGAGAAGGGTATGAGCATCGTCAACTATTTCATCAACTGAGAAATGATAAAAACGCATAAGCCAATCGGCCTGATAGAGCCTATTTTCGCGCACTATGGGCGGTTGCTTCAATATTGGCAGTCGGTTGTCGTAGGTATTAACGCTCACATATCCAGAGTAATAGACGCGTCGCATAGTTGGCTGCTGATACATTGCCGACGACATGAGCAGTATGTCGCGGTCGGTCTCTTGCGTAGCGCCTACTATCATTTGCGTCGATTGTCCAGCTGGCACAAAACGAGGTGCGTGCCTAAATTTCTTTCTGTCTTCAGTGTTTTCTATTACGCCCTGCTCTATTTGCGTCATTGGCAAAAAGACGCTCTGATGATCTTTTTCAGGGGCAAGCATTTTGAGCGATTCCTCTTTGGGTATCTCAATGTTTACGCTCATACGGTCAGCATAGAGCCCAGCTTCGTTTATCATCTCTTGCGATGCGCCCGGAATGGTTTTGAGATGAATGTAACCATTGAAGCGATGCTTCAGGCGCAAGTCGCGCACTATGGCAACGAGGCGTTCCATAGTGTAGTCGGGCGTGCGCACCACACCGCTCGACAGGAACAGTCCCTCGATGTAGTTGCGGCGATAAAACTCCATCACTATTTCTTCAAGCTCTGATACTGAGAGTGTTGCACGCTTTATATCATTCGATGTACGGTTGATGCAGTAGGCGCAGTCGTAGCGGCAATAGTTGGTAAGCATCACCTTGAGTAGCGATATGCAACGCCCATCATCGGCAAACGAATGGCAGATGCCTACGCCACCAACCGTAGAACCTACCATACCTTGCTTACCTTTGCGCACAGTGCCACTGGAGGAGCACGACACATCGTACTTCGCCGACTCAGCAAGAATGCGCAGTTTTTCCATTGTCTGTTCTGTCAACATAATTGCAAAAATAATAAGTTTTGGGCTATGTTTGGCGGAAATGGAGTTACATTACTTAAGTTTCGCAAGTAGAAATGTACTGCAAACAAGTCCCCAAACACGGCTTTTTCATTAGTCTTTTACTTTTTCTGTGCCGACAGAAAAAGTAACAAAAAGAACTCGTCGCTGTTGCCACTCC
>CAJONN010000261.1 GCA_905235955.1 uncultured Marinilabiliaceae bacterium | reverse complement strand
TTAGGGCAATTTGCTATCTGATAACTGACTAAAAGTCTTTTTTCAGATAGTAAATTGTCTTTCTTTTTTGACCTATTAGCTCTGAATTATTTCTATTTTTGTGCCACTATGAAACATATATTACTCCATATTGCTCAGCATGCCTCAGTTTATGTTATTGGAGCTGCTGTTGTAGCAATGTTTGTTCCGCAACTATTCGCGTGGGTCTCAGGCCTGACTCAGACTGTTATTTTGGGCATTATAATGCTCACAATGGGGCTTACTCTCACCATTGCCGACTTTAGGATATTGGCATCGCGCCCACTTGATATATTTATAGGTACATGCTCACAGTTTAGTATTATGCCTTTGGTGGCATACGCAGTTTCGCACATTTTTCAGCTCAACGATGCACTTATGCTTGGTATAGTGTTGGTAGGCTGTTGTCCGGGAGGTGTGTCGAGCAATATTATGAGTTTTTTGTGCAAAGGCGATGTGGCTTTTTCGGTAGGTATGACAACAGCATCAACTATTTTAGCCCCCATTGTAACTCCATTTCTTGTATTGACGCTTGCAGGGCAAACGGTAGAGGTTGATGCTTGGGGAATGTTTGCTAATATTCTGATAGTTACCATAATACCTGTTGCTTTGGGCTTTTTGATAAATCATTATTGTGGTGCGCATACATCGTTTGCACCTATTAGGCAACTGATGCCCGGTGTTAGTGTAGTATGTTTGGCGTGTATTGTGGGTGGTGTGGTTTGCAGTGTTCACGATGTGCTACTTAGCAATGGTTTTTGGCTCTTTGTGCTTACCTTTGTTGTGGTGCTGATACATAATAGTTTAGGATATTTACTTGGCTATGTAGTTGGCACGTTGTGCAAATTTTCTACGCCCAAACGTCGTACGGTGAGCATCGAAATAGGTATGCAAAATGCTGGTTTGGCTACTAACTTAGCGTCAAACTTTTTCTTAGCAACCTATCCGCTCGCCCTTGTACCTTGTGCCATATCGTGTGCTTGGCATTCTATATCGGGTACTCTGCTTGCAACATGGTTTGCTAAGAGAGATGCAAAATAGCTGATAGTCAGATTGTTTAAAAGGTAATACCAAATACCAAATAAGCCTTGTCGAGGGCAGGTGAAGCTATTGCCTGAATGTAGATTGGCAACGTGTAATTGTTGAAAAGTTTAATCTCTTTGGTGGCTGTAAGTGTAATATCGAGCACGCCAAATTTGTCGTAATATTGACTCTCCCACATATTGAAACCGATGGCAGGTGCAAGCGAAATGCCGTGCACATCAAAGTCGTAAGCAATGTTGAAGTACGATGAATACATGCGGTTGCCATCGTCGTTGTACTCGTCGTTTTTGCCAGCTGTAAAAATAGTGTTCCAGCTAAGTGTGAGCGGCACATCGTCGCTGATGAAAGCCGATAGTCCGAACTCGAAAGTGTGGTCGGTGGTGTATTGGCTATATTTGGCCGAATCAGAGTCGGTGTTGTAGTAGTCGGTAATGCTGAAAGTGAAGTGGCTCACTTCGTAGCTAAGGCTTAGGTTGATTTCGTTGATTTCGGCTTGTGAGAGGCTGGCATTAGCGTTGGCTTCGAAGGTCAGACCTTTGTATGAGAAGTCGATGCAAGGCTGTAGTGATACGCCTGAGCCCAAATCCATACCACGCCATACGTATTTGCTTACGAGGTCGGCATTGATAGCTATGTTTAGTGAATCTTGTGCTTGTATGCTATTGACGAATGCAATGACAAGAGAG
This sequence comes from uncultured Marinilabiliaceae bacterium, assembly GCA_905235955.1. Classification (GTDB taxonomy): domain Bacteria; phylum Bacteroidota; class Bacteroidia; order Bacteroidales; family Marinilabiliaceae; genus W3P20-009. The sequence continues at coordinate 274 of CAJONN010000261.1, read as the reverse complement.
AGTGTGGTGAAAAGTTTTTGTTTCATAAATCTGTTTAGTTAGTTGTTGTGTAATAGTAATGACAAAGTTATATTTTTGAATATTAAAAATGAAATAGTTGCAACTCTTTTACTTACACAATTCAAGTTTCGCAAGTAGAAATGTACTACAAACAAGTCCATATATACGACCTTCTCATTAATTTTACTTTTTATTTCGCTACGCTCAATCATCTTCGAGTCTGTGCCGACAGAAAAAGTAACAAAAAGAACTCGTCGCTGTTGCCACTCCGCTA
>CAJONN010000260.1 GCA_905235955.1 uncultured Marinilabiliaceae bacterium | reverse complement strand
CAACAGCGACGAGTTCTTTTTGTTACTTTTTCTTGCGGAAAGAAAAAGTAAAATTAATGGGAAGGCCGTATATAGGGACTTGTTTGCAGTACATTTCTACTTGCGAAACTCGAGATATTTTTCATTCTGAAAAAAAGTAAAACTTTAAAAAGAAGAGTCTTGTAAAAACTTTTGAATGATTTACTCTATCTTTGTGGTGTTATAACACACCTTACGTAATGTATCATGAAATACAATTGCGCCTCACACCGCAACAATCAGCATCTGACGAGGCCGTACTATCTGAAATAGCTCTTCAGCTTGGTATCAAAGTAGCTGACATTACAGCTACACGCTTGCAAAAACGTTCTATCGACGCTCGCAAAAGGCAAGTTCTGATTCTCGAACAACATGGCGTTTGGGTTGGCGAAGAGCCACAGCCAGAGCAATTGCACTTGCCCGGCTATAAAGATGTGCACTCTGCACCCAACGTTGTTGTAGTAGGTTCAGGTCCGGGCGGACTCTATGCAGCTCTGCGCCTCATCGAACTTGGCGTGCGCCCCATTGTGCTCGAACGTGGCAAAGATGTGAGCACCCGAAAAGTTGATCTTGCTCAGCTCAATAGGTTTCATAAGGTTGACCCAGACTCCAACTATTCGTTTGGCGAAGGTGGGGCAGGTACATTCTCTGATGGAAAACTATTCACACGTAGCACCAAACGTGGTGATGTGCGCAAAATACTCGAAGTTTTTGTACATCATGGCGCACAGCACGACATACTTATTGATGCGCATCCGCACATTGGCACAGATAAATTGCCATACATCATCAAGTCGATGCGCGAAACTATCATAGAGCATGGTGGCGAAGTGCATTTTGGCGCAAAAGTTACTGACCTTATCATATCCAACTCGGCAGTGAGAGGCGTAGTGCTCTCTGATGGTAGCAAAGTTGAAGCACAAGCCGTTATTTTGGCTACGGGGCATTCAGCGCGCGACGTTTATGAAATGCTCAACAAGCGAGGCATTGCCCTCGAAGCAAAAACTTGGGCTATGGGCGTAAGGGTAGAACATCCGCAAGAACTCATTGACGAAATACAATATCATTCGCCTGAAGGCAGAGGTGACTATTTGCCAGCTGCAACATATAGCCTTGCTACTCAGGTGGCCGACCGTGGTGTCTATTCGTTTTGTATGTGTCCGGGTGGTTTCATAGTGCCCGCTATGACTGATAGCGAGCAAATGGTAGTCAATGGTATGTCGCCATCGAAACGCAATTCGCCTTTTGCCAACTCTGCTATAGTAGTAGAGGTGCATCCTGAAGATATTGGTGAATATCAAAACGATGGCGTTTTAGGTGGTTTGCACTATCAGAGCAACTTAGAGCGCATGGCATATTTCAATGGTGGCAATGGCATCACAGCACCAGCGCAAGCCTTGGCCGACTTTGTGAAGGGACGTTTGTCGGCAGATTTGCCTGAAACATCGTACATACCCGGTGTTATATCTTCGCCACTTCATTTTTGGCTGCCCGATAATATAGGTAGTAGGTTGCGCAAAGGTTTTGAAGTGTTTGATAGTCAGGCGCATGGATTTCTGACCAATGAAGCAATGATAATAGGTGTAGAGAGCCGAACATCGTCGCCAGTGCGAATACCGCGCAATGCTGAGACTTTGCAACATATTCAAGTGTCAGGTCTCTATCCGTGTGGCGAAGGTGCTGGATATGCAGGTGGCATAGTGTCGTCGGCCATAGATGGCGAGCTTTGTGCCGAGAAAGCAGCGGAGTTGGTTTTGAGTTTGTGAGTTTTTTTTATTTTCTTTGCATAATATCATTACCGATGTACAACTGATGGATAGTGAGCAAAATGAGCTATTTTGTGACAAACTTAGAATGATATTAATTGACTATTTGGCGTTGGTTTACGTTGAGAAAAACTATGCTAAGCCATTGTGATACAGAAAACGGATATTTTGTTGTTATATAGTATTTTACTCAACTTTCGCAAGTGAAAAATGTACTGCAAACAAGTCCTTAATATACGACTTTTCCATTAATTTTACTTTTT
>CAJONN010000259.1 GCA_905235955.1 uncultured Marinilabiliaceae bacterium | reverse complement strand
AGATAATTTTTAGCGGAGTGGCAACAGCGACGAGTTCTTTTTTGTTACTTTTTTCTGTCGGCACAGAAAAAAGTAAAATTAATGGGAAAGTCGTATTTAGGGACTTGTTTGCAGAACATTTCTACTTGCGAAACTTAAGAAAATAAGTTTCGAAGGCAGTGATGTATCAAAGCTAAAACTTGAGTAATGACAGAAACATAACAAAACCTACACCTCAAACAACCCATTTTTCACTGCAAAAACCACAAGCGATGCCGTATTGGCACAACCCGTCTTCATCATTATGCTGGCACGATGTTTTTCTACCGTACGCCTACTAATAAACAACTTGTCAGCTATCTCTTGGCTCGATGCACCGCTACAAACAAGTGTAAGCACATCGCGCTCACGCTCAGATAGTTCGTCAGCAGCACTACGCATTTGTGTCATATCTCTTGCCGACATCTGTTCAAGCAATTCTGACGAAAAATAGAACTCGCCATTTAGCACCGCCTCTATTGCCTCCTCTACCTCTCTGAAGTCGCAACTCTTGAGCAAAAAACCTCTGATGCCCATATCAACCAAGCGCGTGTAGTATTCGTGCTCGCCAAACATTGAGAGTATGACGATGCGCAGCTCTGGGTCGCGCGCCAAAGCCATTTGTGTAGCCTTGATGCCATCAATATTGGGCATCGATATATCGAGGAAAACAATGTCGGGGCGCGATGTTTCAAGCTCAGACAAAAACATAGCTCCATCGGCTCCCTCAAACGACACATTTACGTGAGGCAACCTCGAAAGCAATGTGCGAAAACCTGCTCTAAATAGCTTATGGTCGTCAACTATCCAAACATTTATGTTGGCTTCTGATGTTATGATATCTTCTGCGGTCATTTGTCTTCTATTGGTATTTTTATATCTACACGCATTCCACCCTCCTCTTTGCAAAACAACGATGTACCTTTGAGCGACGACACTCTCGATATGATGTTGTAATAGCCATTGCCACCTTTCAGGTTGTTGGGCAAATTGTTGGGGTCAAAGCCTATGCCATCATCAAAGTAGTAGAGGCAAAGCATGCCGTCTTCCTCTTTTATCTGGAAATATACACTTTTAGCTTCGGCATGGCGCAATGTATTGTTAAACAATTCACAAAAAACTCTATAAAGCACTATTTCCTTGGTACTTGCATAGCGTTTTTCGCCTATCATTATATTATAGTCTATCTTGAAGTTCGATGGCATAGTCATCTTACTAATAAAGTTGCGCACAGCTCTGTCTATGCCAAAGTTGTTGAGTATGTGCGGACTAAGATTGTTTGACACTTCGCGCACCGTAACTATTGCCTCTGATATAGCTTGGTCGAGGTTAGAGCGTATGTCGGCATCGTGTATGTCAGCCGAAATGGCCGAGAAACTCATTTTTATTGATGACAGCAATGGTCCTAACCCATCGTGCAGTTCGCAGGCAAAGCGTTTGCGCTCGTTTTCTTCTACTTGCACCACCGTTTTTAGTAGCAGCTTTTCAAAAGCACGCTGATTATCTTCGGCTATACGCAATATGCGAAACAGACGACGAATAAGAAACACACCCACAGCAAAACATATCGACACAAAGATGCCGCCCCACGAATATGGTTCAATAAAACGCTGACCAAAGCCGGGAACAAACAATGCTATGATGTTGATAACATTGCGAATAGTGAGCGTTACAATGCCCGCCGAAATAAGCACCCACGAAAAGTTGAATTTGGTTATTCGGTTGAGACTCACGGCTATAACCGCAGCTATAACCTGCAATATGCACGATACTACGAGAAAAAAATTATAGAGCATAGTCCTTATACAAAAGTACTTTGACGGCTAAATTACAAAACTTTAATGGCTCTTTTATTTAACCTTTCAAATTATTTTCCAACAAAACAAAGATAACTCAAGTTTCGCAAGTAAAAAAATGTACTGCAAACAAGTTCCTATTCCCTATATAGGACCTTCCCATTAATTTTACTTTTTCTTTCCGCAAGAAAAAGTAACAAAAAGAACTCGTCGCTGTTGCCACTCCGCTAAAAATTATCTTCGCTACGCTA
>CAJONN010000258.1 GCA_905235955.1 uncultured Marinilabiliaceae bacterium | reverse complement strand
AATCGTTTTTAACGCTTCGCTACGATAATTTTCTTAACGCTCCGTGCCAAAGGCGACAACCGCGAGGTGAAAATCGGGTTCCGTGCTAATTGTTGGAAGCAATTTGTTGGGTATATTTCTTTCGCCCCATTCTCATGGCTTATTTTCTGGGCATTTTTCATTTGCAAAACTTGAGTTACTTTTCCTTGCTGAAAGATCCGAAGATGATTGAGCGTAGCGAGATAAAAAGTAAAAGACTAATCTATAATCGTTCGCTCCTTGGGGCTACTTCACTTGCATAAGTTGAGTTATTTACTTCCATAAAATTACTACATTTGCACAGCAAAGAGAGAAACGCGATGCCAACCACAGAGCAAGAGACAATAAACCACATAGAGCGCCACCACGTGCGTCCGACGGCAGTGCGCATACTAATATGGCACGCCATAGAGCAATTCAACTTTGTCTTTGCTCTCTCTGACCTCGAAAATGCCCTCCCAACCATCGACAAAAGCACACTATTTCGGACACTCACACTCTTTTGTGAGCATCAGATGCTACACAACATACCCGATGGTAGCGGAATACAAAAATATTGCGTATGCTCAGCACATGACGATATTCACAATAGTTGCAACCACGTGCATCTCAAATGTAGAGTTTGCAACAAAACCTTCTGCCTCAAACATGAAACGATACCAATAGTTGGCGTACCACAAGGTTTCAGAATAGAGCACATTACCTACATCATAGAGGGCGTATGTTTGCACTGTGGAGGTGGCAACATTGAAGACGCCCAAACTGAGTGTTGTTGCCACAACGATTGATTTTTTACATTGTAAAATATTAATAATCAGATAAAAATACAACTATGAACAAACAACAACTCGTAGAGCAGATAAAGCAGAAAAAAACATTTCTGTGTGTCGGATTAGACACCGACATAAAAAAAATACCGCAACATCTGCTCTCGGCCGACGACCCTATTTTGGCATTCAACAAGCAAATAATAGATGCTACAGCGCCCTATTGTATAGCCTATAAGCCTAACTTGGCATTCTATGAAAGCATGGGGGTAAAAGGTTGGATTTCGTTTGAAAAAACCATTGAATATCTCAATAGCAACTATCCCAATCACTTCATCATAGCCGATGCCAAACGTGGCGACATTGGCAACACATCGGCAATGTATGCGCGCACATTTTTTGAACAGATGAACATCGACTCGCTCACCGTAGCACCCTATATGGGCGAAGACTCTGTTACACCATTTCTCAACTACGAAGGCAAATGGGTAATTCTGCTCGCACTCACCTCTAACAAAGGCTCGCACAACTTCCAGCTTACTGCCGATGCTGATGGCGAACGACTCTTTGAAAAGGTGTTGCGCACAAGCCAGCAATGGGGCGATAGCAATAATATGATGTATGTGGTAGGTGCCACACAAGGCCGAATGTTTGAAGACATACGCCGTATTGTGCCAAATCACTTTTTGCTTGTGCCGGGCATTGGTGCTCAAGGTGGCTCGCTCGAAGAGGTTTGCACCTACGGACTCAACAGCGAGTGTGGCTTGATAGTAAACTCGAGCAGAGCAATAATCTATGCCGATAATAGTGAGCAGTTTGCCACAGCAGCTGCCGCTGAAGCACACAAGGTGCAACAACAAATGGCTATTGAACTACAAAAGAAGGGAATCATCTAAAAAAAATATTGCAAAACAACTAAAGAGCCTGCCCCAAAAGCAAAACTTGGGACAGGCTCTTTTGTGTTCTTTATAAGAAAAGCTATCTTTAGAAAGTGATGCCGACTGAAATTACATTAGCATTTGTCTTGACATCTTTAATAAACTCTGAAAGATCTGGTTGGAAACGATAGCCAAGATAGAATTTGCTGAAGCTGAAGCCTACACCTGCGTTCAAACCAAATTGGAAACGCTTTGCTGCATCATCACCATCGAACCAGCTGTATGACTCGCTTTCACCTTCAAATTCATACTTTTGTTTTGCAACCAAGTTGAATTTGAGGTTGAAGCCGAATTGAGGAGCAATGCTAATGTTGTCTGTTACGTTGAACTTGTAGGTTGCGACAACTGGAACACTAAGATTCAAAAAGTTGTCTGTAATATCAAGA
>CAJONN010000257.1 GCA_905235955.1 uncultured Marinilabiliaceae bacterium | reverse complement strand
TTCACCCTCATTAATATTATTAATACTGCTTTGCGCTATTTCCCTACCGTTTCGTATTGCCTCATCTATATTCTCCTTATTCTCGTCGATTTTTTCAATAGCGTCAATAGCGTTAATGGTGTTGCTCGATCTTTTGCGCGCTGAATATTCAAGTTTGTTTTTTATTTGCACGCCCAATACACTCAAAATCAATCGTATAGTAGTCAGGTATTTGTTATCGTCCTTTAGATATGTAACCAACGTGCCGATGTAATAAATCGGTTTTTCCTTTTCGTAAGAGTCTTTTACATCGTTTATCAAAGCCTCTATCTGCTCCTTGTCCCACGCATAATTGCGCTGATAGATAGGCACTTCGTAGGTGCATTGGGCATTTTCTATAAATATCTGATTTATGGAGACTTCTTCTAATGGCAATGTCTTCATTTTGTTTCCTCCCAAAAGTTTAATTCTTTGAAATAATGAAGAAAATTCAAATAAATGCTATCGTCATCTTTTGTCTCTATGTCCTTGTTATTGAACACAATATCACTATTTGTGAGAGGAGAGAGATTATCAGATAACGATGAAAGCAGTAGGTTTGGCGAATCAGAATCGGCTACTAACTTATAGATATTGAGTTCGTTACGTTTGCCACTAAGTCGCATAATGTAATTTTGCGCAGATGTCCATCCCAAAACTTGATATTGCGCGCGCATTGAATAAGCCCAAATGAAGGCAAACTGCACAAATTTCTCGAAATAATCCAAGTCGTCGCGGTTCGGCACGATGGGGCAAAATCTATCGACATAGAGCAAAATGACCGTGTCGAACATCATGCGCGTTATGCAGTTGCCAACTCCTTTTTGATAATACTTATCGAGCGTTTTGACAATTTCGTTGCCATTTACAAAGTATCCGCGATATTTATCATTGTCCTGAATATCAGTAAGTAACGCGAAGTAATGATCGGTGTAATCGAAGAATGGTTTGCCAGCAATTATTGGCGCATTTAGCTGAAACTGTTTGAGCGTTTTACCACCCGTAACAAACGAAGCCATTGAGTTATTGAAGTTATCGGCATAGGCAAAAGCGCCTTTGAAATATTGCGCGTATGGGTGATTGTCGCGCGATGAAACACCTTTGAACATATCAATATTTTGTTCGGTGAGTGTCGTCGCCTTATTGCCTTTGAGCCACTCTTTCAGTCGATAAAGATAGTTTTGGAACAATGCCGAAAGCTTTTGCTGGTCAGCCTTTTCCCACTTTGCGATCGTTTTCTCGAGTTCTTCATTTGTTATATTTCGCATCTCGCGTAGATGATAAGCCTTAAGCAAATCGTGCGGATAAAGCGCCTTGCCACGAGCATTTTGTGAATCGAAAAATTGAAATGCTTCCGATAAGTCGCTCGTAATCACAACAATAAGTTCGCATTTATGCGCAATGAAATCATTCAGTTCTTTATTTGGATTTGCATCGTCAGTCAGCTCCAGATTTGTTTTGTTAGACTTAATCAGCCTACGCTTGAAGGCATTATAATTATTTTTTATATTATGCAGATTGTGCTGATTTTTAGCGAGTTTTTCATCAAGAAAAGCAATATTTTTATTTTCGTCCAATACCGAAAGCAGCAACGAAAAAGTGATAGTACGCTGCAATCCATCGACGATGTTATATACATTTTTTTCTTCGTCGTAATGCAGAATAAGCGTGCCAACCCGATAGACCTCCTTTTTGTCGTGCATAGCTTCAACGATATCATCGAGAAGTTGCGAAGCATTTTTTACCGTCCACTTATAAGGTCGCTGATATTCAGGGATTTTCAGGTTTATATTTTCAAGTTTACTATCGCTAGTGATTTTGTTATTTAGCAACAAATCGCCAATAGTTGTTGTTGCTAATGTCAAATTTTTCTGCCCCATAGTGCTGATTTTTTTCGTCAACTTCTACCTCTCCACCTTCCAGTCTGTTGGAGTGCGCGTCTCCTTGTCGAAAGCAACACCAATCTTTACAACTTGCTTATCATCAAACTGATAAGGCAAGGCGTAGCTCTTTGAGTTGATTTGCTCGAGAGCCTCTTCGGCGGTGCCATTGAGCTTAAGCTCGAAGACGTAAGTTGTGTCGGGCATCTCAACAACAAGGTCTGTTCGTCCGCCTGCACATTTCACCTGCGTGCGCACATAGACATTGAGCATCGAAAAAATAAGGTACATCGTGTATTCGTAGAAGCCTTCAGCATTAGCGGCTTCGGCAAGTTTCTGCTTGAACCCTTCGACGTATGGCACGCCTGCAAGATAGGTTTGCATGGCTTTCATAGCGGCATCGATGTCCTTGGCTCTGAGCGC
>CAJONN010000256.1 GCA_905235955.1 uncultured Marinilabiliaceae bacterium | reverse complement strand
TTCATCATCGCAAAAATCATATACTGTTTTAGAGTGTAGATTAGAAAAGTCGGTTGACTTTAGTTTTATTTTCTTTTTCATATCCGTAATATTTAATCGTTAATAATCATTTTTTCACAAAGTTAGACAATTTAACTCAACTTCCCCACTTTATTACACACACCTATAAATCAAAAATTTACAAACTATCACAAAATATTATGTACTTATAAATCAGTCATTTAATATGAATATGACTAATGTTAACAACAGAAGAACCTTTAATGTCTGAATATAATCCGCTATTAGACAGCTCGTTATACACGGCAACAAAATCCTCCCATGCAACAATGATGTCGTTGATGCTTATCTGCTGCCGAATGGCTAAGTTTTCAGTACACTCCTACTTGCGAAACTTGACTCAACAATTTGCTATATGAATTTGGCAATTTTGTTGTAGCTATAGTTATTGATGTTGACAATTTGAACTCTTTTTTGATAAGTGGAGTTTGCAATTCAAACGTTTGCACAAATTATTTTTTCTGATATGCTTGTGTTATAATGTTCTAATTATCAAAACATTATATAATGTTGTGCTTCTCATTTTTATTTAAAAAAAATATAAATAGATTTTGGTAGTTTTTAAATTGAAACGAGCGTTATAAATTTGGCGTACTTTTAGCGAAAAAAAATGCTAAAATGCTATCTTTTGACAGCATAAAAATAACGCTCTAAGAGATTAGCACAAGACCTAAATGAATAGCGAAAAACAGATAGAACACGCAGGTATTGTCAAGCGTATTGGTGGCAATACCATCATAGTGGAGATACTGAGCAAGTCAGCTTGTTCGGGTTGTTCGGCACGTTCAGTGTGTTCGTCGTCAGAGCAGCGAGTGAAAGAGGTAGAAGTGCTTGCCGATGCGGTAGCTACATATACTATTGGAGATGCGGTTACGATAGTTGGAGCAGAGAGGCTTGGCATCGTAGCCGTTGTTTTGTGTTATATAGTACCTGTTGCACTCATTGTGGCTACTATGGCTATTGCAAGTTTTGCTGGGTTGCCTGATGTGAAAGTTGGCCTCTACGGATTGGGAATCTTAGTGCCATATTTTGCAGCATTATATCTGCTCAGAGAAAAATTGCGTAGAAATTTTGTATTCAGAATAAAAAATCAATAACGAAATATGGAAGCTGTTTTTATAACGATTGCAGTACTGGCAGTGCTAGGCTGCATAGCAGCTGTGATACTTTACTTTGTTTCGCAAAAATTCAAAGTCTATGAAGACCCTAAGATAGGCGAAGTAGAGGAAGTATTGCCGGGTGCTAATTGTGGTGGTTGCGGTTTTGCAGGCTGCCACGCTATGGCTGAGGCATTGGCCAAAGCCGATGACATAAGCAGTCTGAACTGTCCTGTAGGTGGCGCGGCTGTTATGTCTAAAGTGGCTACAATATTGGGAAAAACTGTAGCAGAGTCTGCGCCCAAATTGGCAATTGTACGTTGTGGTGGTTGCACCATAGGCGAAGTTGCCAAACGCAAGAAGACACTCAACTACAACGGAGCACAGTCGTGTGCTATAGCGTCAGCACATTTTGCAGGTGACACTGCTTGCTCGTATGGTTGCTTGGGCTTGGGCGATTGTGTTGCTGTATGCCAATTTGATGCTATTAGGATAAACGAACAAACGGGCATTGCAGAGGTCGACGAAAATAAGTGTGTAGCTTGTGGTGCATGTGCCAAAGCTTGTCCAAAACAGGTGATAGAGATACGCTACAAAGGCCGAGTGGTAAAAGATGTTGCTCGGCGCGTATGGATTAGTTGCGTCAACAAAGACAAAGGCGCAGTGGCAATGAAGGCATGCAAAGCATCGTGCATAGGTTGTGGCAAATGCCAAAAAGTATGTAAGCTTGGTGCTATCAGCATCGAAAACAACGTTAGCTACATCGACCCTGAGAAGTGCAAAGCATGCGGAATGTGCGTCAACGAATGCCCAACACATGCTATTGTAGCTACATTTGAGCCACCAGCCAAACCAGCTCCAAAACCTGCCGAACCTGTAGCTACTGCACAGCCACAAGTTCAGCCTGCCACAGAGAAGATTGAAGTGGCAAAAGAGAATTAACCTCAAAGCCAACATACAGTAG
>CAJONN010000255.1 GCA_905235955.1 uncultured Marinilabiliaceae bacterium | reverse complement strand
AGAAAAAGCATAGTCGCCAATGTTGGTAACGGTAAATGTACGATCGCCATATTTCACTTGAGAAGGCACAACAACATTGCCCGTGTAGGTCTTGCCGCCACAACGGCAATCGCCTTTATAAGTTACCTCAGCTGTATTGTTGAGTGAGTCGAGTTTATAGTAAAACCCATTGATTTCGAGGTCAGAAGCCATAGCACCAAGCGTAGAACCGAACATGGTTGCTATAGTTAAAAATTTGATAGTATTCACCTGTTTCATAAGCAAAAGAGATTTTGTATTAATGGATTTATTGGTGTAATGTGCAAATATAACTAATTTTTTAACACGTTATGATACGACTTTTTTATTATCGCGTTTCGTACCACGGATATATTTTCGCACTTATTGTCACGCTATATTAATTTTGATGTTTTAAGCATTAAATGACCCAAGTTTCGCAAGTGGAAAACGCACAGAAAATAAGAATGGGCGAAGAGGAATACAACCGCCAAATTGTCCAACAATTCGCACGGAACCCGATTTTCACCTCAATGAAAAAGCTGTGTTTAAAAATTTGTTTGTAGTACATTTTTACTTGCGAAACTTAAGTTAAATGAAAGAGTCGTAGGGTGGAAAAATTTTACGAACTTTGTAAAAATCATTATTTCGTATTTTCTGATGAACAACAACAATTATAAATGGCAACTCACGGCATTGGCCGTATTATGGATAGTGCTATGTGGCACATTCTTGTGGATTGTAGATCTAATGGTGAAAAATATTGGTAAAGAGGAGATGCAAAAAATGGAGCTTTGGGCCAATGCTACCAATCTTATCGCCCAACAACAACTCGACGAAAACCAAATTGTAGATTTTTTGTTACAAATAATACAGAGCAATACGACCATCCCTGTGATAGTAACCAACTGCAACGACAGCATACTTACTATACGCAATATTGATATTGACGCAGAGCAACTTAGCACAAGTGAAGCGTCCAAATTGATACAAAAATTTAAAGCCGAAGGGCGACTCATCGACATACCAATAACACAAGGCGAGGTGCAACATCTATACTATTCAGAATCGGGCACACTCAAACTGCTATCGTATATGCCTGCAATTGAGATGTTTTTGGTATTAATATTCTGCCTACTTGCCTACATTGTTTTTAGTCAAATAAAACGTGCTGAGCAAGATAAAGTGTGGATAGGTTTAGCGCGCGAAACAGCTCATCAGCTTGGCACGCCTATAACGGCACTCAGCGGTTGGACGGAGCTAATGCGTTCTGCCGATATAGATATGCTCACAGCTGCTACTGAAATAGCTCACGACACAGAACGACTCAAAAGCATTGCTGCACGTTTCTCTAAAATAGGCTCTAAGCCCAAACTTGAACTTCGTTCAATCAATGAAACTATAGCTCCAGTTGTTGCTTATCTGCAAACACGTTTGCCCAAAAATATTAGCATTAGCATTAGTGCCAACGGCGTTATCAGCACATTCCACAACCCTACATTACTTGGTTGGGCGGTTGAAAACCTATGTCGAAACTCAGCCGATGCCATTGAAGGTAGTGGCAAAATAGATATCAGTATTTATAAGCAAGATGCTCACACTCTGATAGATGTAACCGATACAGGCAAAGGTATGACGCGCGTCACTGCTCGGCACATATTTGAAGCAGGCTACACAACCAAAGAACGTGGTTGGGGCATTGGTCTAACACTGGTGAAACGCATTGTTTGTGAATATCACAAAGGCAAAATATATGTAGCTGATACTGAAATAGGTAGAGGCACTACAATACGAATAGTAATTTGAATAAAAGCAAAGTTTTATCCATTTTTGATACCTTTGCATAGAATATGACATAAGTACGTATGGCACAATCACTTCTGAATATACCCATCGGCATACAAGATTTCGAGAAAATACGCAAAGACGATTACTTGTATATAGATAAGACGGCGAAATTGTATCAGCTCGTTTCAACGGGTTGCTATTATTTTCTTTCACGCCCACGTCGTTTCGGTAAGAGCCTGTTAATAAGTACATTGAAGGCATTTTTTCTTGGTAAAAAAGAGCTTTTCAAAGGGTTGGCAGTGGAGCAGTTGGAGCAGAATTGGAATGTGCATCCGGTACTGCATCTCGACCTAAAT
>CAJONN010000254.1 GCA_905235955.1 uncultured Marinilabiliaceae bacterium | reverse complement strand
AGCAAAGTTCGCTGATAGTAAAATAGTTTCCCATAGCTGAGTTGATTGCTGATGTTATTGATGAATAGCTATTTGTTAGTCGCCTGATAATAAGCACGGAGGACTCTATAAGTGAGAAAAAAAAATTAATAGCGTGAGAGAAGAAAAATAATGAATATATTTGCCACTTAATTTAGCAACAGAGAGCGAATATTACACATACACCATATATAACACACAGTAAAATAATATATTACATAAAATGTCGTTTATTGATGAAATAAAAAGGCGGCGAACATTTGCAATAATAAGCCACCCAGACGCAGGAAAAACAACACTTACTGAAAAATTGCTCCTTTTTGGTGGCGCCATACACGTTGCTGGTGCCGTAAAATCAAACAAAATAAAGAAAACCGCTACCTCCGACTTTATGGAGATAGAAAAACAACGTGGTATATCGGTTGCCACATCAGTAATGGGCTTTGAATATGATGGTTACAAAGTCAACATACTTGATACACCCGGTCACCAAGACTTTCAGGAAGATACCTTCCGTACACTCACAGCTGTTGATAGCTGCATAATAGTAATTGACGCAGCCAAAGGCGTTGAGGCACAAACACGTAAACTTATGGAAGTGTGCCGCATGAGAAAAACACCTGTAATGGTATTTGTCAACAAACTCGACCGTCCGTGCAACGACCCATTTGACATATTAGACGAAATAGAAAAAGAACTACACATCAGCGTACGCCCACTATCTTGGCCTATTGGTAATGGCGAACTCTTCAAAGGCGTATATAATATATATGAACACAACCTCTATCTCTTCCAAGCATCAAAACAAACCGTAGAAGAGGGGCAAGATATTGACATAGAAAGCCCCGAACTCGACAAGCAAATAGGCGAACGCGCAGCAGAGCAACTACGCGAAGAACTTGAGCTATGCGATGGTGTATATCCAACCTTCAGTGTCGACGACTACCTCAAGGGCGAAGTAGCACCCGTATTTTTTGGCTCAGCACTCAACAATTTTGGCGTGCGCGAACTGCTCCACTGCTTCCTCAAAATAGCACCACAGCCTCAACCCTCAAAAGCTGAAGAGAGAACTGTGCAGCCCGAAGAAGAAAAATTTACAGGCTTTGTATTCAAGATACACGCCAACATGGACCCCAACCATCGCAACCGCATAGCATTCGTAAAGGTGTGCAGTGGCAAATTTGAACGCAATAAAGCCTACAAACATGTGCAACTTGGCAAAGAACTAAAATTCTCGAGCCCTACAGCCTTTATGGCCGACAAAAAGTCGATAATAGACGAGGCTTACCCCGGCGACATTGTTGGTTTGCCTGACTCTGGCAACTTCAAAATAGGCGACTCAGTTAGTGAAGGTGAAAACATACGCTTCAAAGGCTTGCCCTCATTCTCGCCAGAACTCTTCCGCTACATCGACAACGACGACCCAATGAAGGCAAAGCAACTGGCTAAAGGCATCGACCAACTAATGGACGAAGGCGTAGCACAGCTCTTTGTAAACCAATTCAACAATCGCAAGATAATTGGCACCGTAGGAGCACTGCAATTTGAGGTAATACAATATCGTTTGCTACACGAATATGGTGCATCGTGCCGCTACGAACCCATCAGCCTCTACAAAGCTTGCTGGATAGACTCTGACGATGATGCTGAACTACAAGAGTTTAAGAAACGCAAAGTGCAATATATGGCAAAAGATAAGTGGGGACGCGATGTCTTCTTGGCCGAAAGTGGTTATATGCTACAAATGGCACAAGAGGGATTCAAAAATGTACGATTCCATTTTACAAGCGAATTCTGATAACACACTCTCGTACAAAAATTTACTCACTCAACTTTTGCAAGTAAAGCAGCCCCGAAGGGGCGAAAGATTATAGGCATAAATAGAGAGAGAGCCTTTTGAATTTTATACATTTCAAGGCACTCTCTCTATTATTTTTTTTGTCCCATTTTTCGCCGAGAAAAAGCCATATTTTTGCCATAATTTAGAAAGAATCGGAAAGAAAAAGAAACTTAAGTTTCGCAAGTGAAAAATGCACAGAAAATAAGCCATGAGAATGGGGCGAAAAGAAATATACCCAACAAAATAACCTTCCAACAATTAGCACGGAACCCGATTTTCACCTCGCGGTTGTCGCCTTTGGCACGGAGCGTAAAGAAAATTATCGTAGCGGAGCGCCCGAAACGATTTTCTGTTTGAGC
>CAJONN010000253.1 GCA_905235955.1 uncultured Marinilabiliaceae bacterium | reverse complement strand
CGCAACAAAAGCCTCCATAATCTGAATACTCACAGAAACAGCCGTTTGACTTCGCAACACCGCAGACAACATTGCCACGCCTTGCTCTGTGAAAACATACGGAGAGACCGAAGAGTGTTTCAAAACTTGCAACCGGTCGCAATTTGCGACCAGTTCATCAGCTTCATTTTCAGAAAGTTGAAATCTAAATTGAACTGGAAATCGTTCAATATTGCGCTTAACTTGTTCATTAAGTCTTTTTGTCTCTACTCCGTAAAGTTCCGCCAAATCGCGGTCGACCATAACCTGCACGCCACGTATGTTGAAAATCATATTTTCAATGTTAGATGTAGATACAATGTCATTTTTTATAACAACAGGCTTTTCGGTTTCAGTATTCTTCATTGGTATTTATTTACATTCTCTTTGTGGCGCTCATTTGCATTGCTTTTGATTTCAAATTTTGAAAGTTCCTACGTTTCAAATGATCAAAAACAAGCATCAGGCTGACGCTTTTATGTATGTAGCTACATTCTACATTATTTGTAGAATAGCACTACAAATGTAGAAAAATATTACGGGGAAATTACTCCAGCACCTCCAACTTCCACCCGCGGAACACCACCACAGCCGTCTGCAGTTCCCACTTGCGTTCGGCGCAGCGCTCGTTTATGCGATGGTCGGCAAGGTAGCGCTGGAGCTGGCTCTCAGCATCCGCTTTGAGCTTGGCAACAACCTCGTCTGAAGAGTTGAAGTTGCAATATTTCAATTCAATCATATAAGCATAGCGCTTAGTGCCAAGCGGTTCGAGATAAAGATCTGTAAATCCGTGATTTGCTTCGAGTTCGGTATAGACAGTATAGTTGGTATTCTTGCAAAAATGCGAGAGCATAAAGCCCTTCACAAACGCTTCGCCTTGCGCATTGAAGTCGCGCTCCGAAGAGAAATCGTGCATCACCGAGGCGAGATATTGGATATATGGCTTGCAATCGCCCTCAAACGAGAGTTTATTCCATAGCGAACTAATCTTTGCAATGTCGGTGCGCCAGCCTATTGTGCCTGCGTAGCATTTCTCCAAATATCTACTATATTGAATCTTAACGGCATAATTAGGTACCACAAAAGCCGGATTGCCTTTTTCGTCAATGCCATGGCTGAGCAAACCCATATAATACAAGAGACTTTGCAAAATATCGGGCGAGTTGAGTTCGGCAATAGCAAACTCAGGATTGAGCTCAAAATGCGCCCTACCCTCATTCAAAATGGTCTGTATTATTCGCGATTTATCACCAAACGAACTCTCTATTTTCACCATTTTCTCCATCTTGAAAAAGTCGGTAGAGAAATTTGGATCGAGCATTTTTTCTGGTATTCGTCCTTCTCTATCGACATAATTCTGCAAGAAATAGAGCACCATATCGGTGTTGAAAACCCTTTCATCGTCGATAGAATCGGGCGAGAAACAGAAGTTGTTGAAGTAAGGCTTCATTATTGCAATGAGCTCATCTACAGTATGTTTGAACACTCCCGACGAATCACGATAATATTCGAGCATCTGCCGCACTTCGCTCTCAGTAAGTCCCATTGCGCCGTTTACCTGACCTCTGAGCGATACGTTTCGGGCAATGTTGAAACCGCTCGTTACATCGCTCAGTGTCAGCGGAGAAACGCCAGTGATAAAAATGCGGTCAACTGGCGCATCGTTGGCGGTGGTCATTGCTTTCAACACGTTGAAAAAGAGGCGAAAGAAACCGTCGCCGTGAGTAAGACTGCGATAAGCATCTTCGTTGGTAGAGACGAGCGTGTTGGCAAAATTGTCGTACTCGTCTATCAAAATATAGATTTTGTAAGGTGACTTTTTGGCAATAGTTACCAAACGAGTAAGTGCAATATTGCTTTGCCCATTTGTATCGGCAATATATTCGGCAGCATTATTAGGCAAAAACTGTTGGTATTTGTCTGTAAAATCGATAATTGTGTCGAACACTTGTTTGTTGAACGACTCTTCCAAATTTGCATCACGCCCATCAATGGTCGAGAAGTTGAACTTCATTATCATATACTTGCCTTGCTTGGGCGTGGTCTGCTTATAGATATCGAGACCGCCAAAGTTGGCTTCGTAATCGTTGGCTCGCAGAACGTCATAATATGCTTCTAACATATTTAGATACAGACTTTTACCAAACCTGCGCGGACGAAGGAATATGATGTATTTTGCCGCATCTTCAAAATAAGGTATGAACCTCGTTTTGTCGACGTAGTACGAGTTTTCTTTGCGTATGGTA
>CAJONN010000252.1 GCA_905235955.1 uncultured Marinilabiliaceae bacterium | reverse complement strand
TTTAGCGGAGTGGCAACAGCGACGAGTTCTTTTTGTTACTTTTTCTTGCGGAAAGAAAAAGTAAAATTAATGGGAAGGTCATATATTGGGGACTTGTTTATAGTACATTTTCTACTTGCGAAACTTGAGTTAAGTAATATATCTCAACAAATGGAAATAAAACCTATAGCACATATACAAACTGACCTCACTACAAAGTTCGGAGTACCACGCCAAAGCGGTGTATGTGCCTTGCAGGGGCGCATTGTTTTTGAAAAAGAATACAGAGTTGCTGATGCTTTCAGAGGACTTGAAGACTTCTCGTATATATGGCTTTTGTGGGATTTTTCTGAAGCACATCGCGCAGAATGGTCGCCAACGGTGCGCCCACCACGTCTTGGTGGCAACAAACGTATGGGCGTTTTTGCCACTCGCTCGCCATTTCGCCCAAATAATATTGGCTTATCGTCAGTAAAGCTGATAAAAATAGATTATGATAGCACCGATGCACCAGTGCTGATAGTAGAGGGTGCTGACCTAATGAACGGCACGCCTATATACGATGTGAAACCCTATTTGCCTTATACCGATGCACACCCTGACGCACACGATGGTTTTGTATCAGAGGCTGGCGAAAAGGCTTTCCAGCTCAATGCAACAATAACTGACGAACTTCGCCAAAAGCTAACCGCAAAGCAAGCCGATGTGCTATGTGAAATATTAAGCAATGACCCACGTCCGCATTATCAGAGAAGTGCCGACCGCGAATATGTGTTGCCATACAACGGCTTGGAGATTCGTTTTAGAGTAAATGATGACAAGATAATGGCTTGGATATAAGTTATGTGCTAATTGATCTATTCGTGATAAATCCTCTCATAGTCAACATAGCGAAAACGTACATTGCTCTTTTCGTCAACAAGCCAATCAGAAGTGTTTACAATCTTCCAGTCGTTTGAGTTGATGGGAGGGAAATATGTGTCGGGCGACTCGGCTATCATGTCTATTTCGGTTACGAACAGGCGTTGTGCAAAAGGCATAAATAGTTTGTATATTTCGCCACCACCTATTACATAAACTTGTTCGTCAGAGTTGGTTATAGCAAGTACATCAATGTCAATGTGCACTATCTCTGCGCCTTCTTGCTCCCATGTGGTTGAGCGTGTTAGTATTATGTTTCGCCTATTGGGCAATATGCCTTTGGGTAGTGCTTCGCTCGTTTTGCGCCCCATAACTACTGTGTGCCCTGATGTTATTGCCTTGAAGTGTTTGAGGTCGTCAGATATGTATATGAGTTGGTCGCCGTTTTTGCCTATCGCTCCGTTTTTGTCAGTGGCTACTATCATCGATATTTGTGCCATTTTGCTTAGCTTTTTATTTCTTTTCCCCAAAAAAAATTATACTGCTACAACTCCTTTGATATGCGGATGCGACTGATAACCAACAAGTTCAAAGTCTTCAAAAACAAAGTCGTTGATGTTGGTTACAGCTGGGTTTATCTTCATTTGAGGTAGCGGATAAGGTTGGCGTGTGATTTGTTCCCGAACCTGATCGAGGTGGTTGAGGTAGATGTGGGCATCGCCAAGTGTATGCACAAATTCGCCCGGCTGCAGTCCGCACACCTGCGCTATCATCATTGTTAGTAGTGCGTATGAGGCTATGTTGAATGGTACGCCCAAAAATATGTCGCCCGAGCGCTGATAGAGCATACAGCTAAGTTTGCCATTGGCTACGTAGAACTGAAACATAGTGTGGCAAGGCGGCAGTGCCATGTTGTTGACTTCTGCTACGTTCCATGCATTCACTATGAGGCGGCGC
This sequence comes from uncultured Marinilabiliaceae bacterium, assembly GCA_905235955.1. GTDB lineage: Bacteria > Bacteroidota > Bacteroidia > Bacteroidales > Marinilabiliaceae > W3P20-009. The sequence goes on along the minus strand of CAJONN010000252.1, from coordinate 485 downwards.
GAGTTGGGGTTGCTTTTTATCTGCTCAATGACGTTGCCAAGTTGGTCGATGGTAGTGCCATCGTAGGCTGGCCACGAGCGCCACTGATGTCCATACACAGGTCCGAGGTTGCCATTTTCATCGGCCCATTCGTTCCAGATGCGTACGCCATTGTCTTGCAGATACTTCACATTTGTATCGCCCTTGATGAACCAAAGTAGTTCGTATATTATCGATTTGAGGTGCAGTTTTTTTGTTGTCAGAAGTGGAAAACCTTGGCTGAGGTCGAAGCGCATCTGATGTCCGAAGATGCCAATAGTGCCAGTGCCAGTGCGGTCGTCGCGTTGCACACCTTCAGCAAGTACACGGTTGATAAGGTCGATATATTGTTTCATTTGTGTTTTTTCTTTGCGAATGCAAAAATAAGATTAATTAAGTAGAAATGTACTGCAAACAAGTTTCTATATACGGTCTTTCCATTAATTTTACTTTTTCTTTCCGCAAGA
>CAJONN010000251.1 GCA_905235955.1 uncultured Marinilabiliaceae bacterium | reverse complement strand
CCACATAAATTTAGGGTATAATAGTCATCAAAGAAATGGCGTTAGTTGAGGGGCGCTTGTGTCCTACAAATTTTTATATTCTTGTCAGAATCTGTTCAATCTGCATTCTCTTTTCTGTGTTGTTTGTGTCGTTTGTGTCGTTTGTGCGAAAGTTTACTTGCAATAAAATTGAATAATTTGTCGTATGTTTGCATCAAACAAGCTACAGAAAACATTAGACACTAATCAATGGACAACAAAACAAGTCGTATCAGCATTCTCGCTGCGTTCTTTCTCAACTCTCTCACTGCCATAGCCATCTTTGTGACAACCCAAATGTTTGTGCGCATTATTTTTGCATTGCGCTACACTAATAGCGAACTCTTTTCGACTATGAGCGAGCACGTGCCTTATGCCATTTGGAATGCATTGCGATTCGATGCACAAACATCGGCATACGCTGTGTTGCCGTTGCTTGTGTTGGCTCTTGTGACTGTTGCGATTCGTCGCACTTCTGTTGTACTCTCTATTGCTCGCATCTATACTGCTACGTTAGCCACTCTGTTTCTGATTATTGGCTTGGCGGACATCGTGTTTTTCGGAAATTTTGGCGAGCATTTCAATATCGTAACGTTCGATCTGATGGACGAAGAGCCGTTGCTCATTATCAAAGGCATTTGGAACGATACGCCCATCATTAGCATATTGGTAGCGGCCGTTATTGTTGGTGTGGTGGCATATCGCATCATTAAATATTTTTCTATTGATACTATTGAATCTGCTGTGCGTCAGAAAGTTGCGATTTCGTTAGCAGTTGTTGTTATCCCCATATCTATACGCGGCAATTTGGGTACTTTCCCGCTACGAGCCGAGGATATTTACGTGTCGCAATCGACAATGCTAAATGCCTGTGTGCCAAATGCTTCGTTTATGATGAAAAAGGCATGGAGCGAGAAGAAAAAGCAGTTCAAAATATATACTACCGAACAACTTTTGGCACAATATGGTTTTGCTGACATAGATGAAGTGAAGGCTACTTGGCTGAGCATTAGCACTGATAGCGCGCGCCAACTATCTGTATATCAGACTCTTTATGGCACAACACCCACCGAACCTAAAGCGCAAGGAATGAATGTGGTAGTGATTCTGACCGAAAGTTGGAGTAACAAACTAATTGAATATGAGCGACTTTATGATATGGATTTGCTGGGCGAGATGCGCAAACATATTGAGAGCGACATCTGTTTCAGGAATTTCGTTTCGGCAACCAATGGAACTATTGACGCTGTGGAACATCTGACAATCAGCGCCGCATATCAGCACATGTTTACCTCAAAATATCGCAACGTAGAGTATCCGACGGCAAGCGCCCGACTTTTCAAGCAGAATGGCTATGAAACATCGTTTATCTCAGGCATCGAACTTTCGTGGCGCAACTTGATAGATGTGTTGCCGCATCAAGGTTTTGACAATGTAATAGGCAAATATGAGATGCTTGAGATGGTGCCCGATGCAGAGTGCAATGCTACGTGGGGTGTTTACGACCATGAGATGCTGAAGTTTATCAACAACCGCCTTGCCAGTGAGCACGACAAACCGCAGTTTATCCTTGCGCTGACCTCAACAAGCCACACGCCGTTTGAGTTTCCGAGCAACTATCCGTTTGGACATTTTGAGCTTAACGAACGCACTGCCGATGCTTTTGCTACAGATGATGCCACAACGACCGATTATCTGCACGGCTATCAATATGAAAGCAACGAACTCGGTCGTTTCATGACGCGGCTAAAAGCCTCAGCAGCAGCCAATAATACCATTGTGGCTATCACTGGCGACCATAATATCCGTCTTATTTTGCCCTACACCGACGAAGAGATGTGGTGGCGCTACTCTGTGCCGCTTTATCTCTACACTCCTGATTCATTGCATATTACGGCCGACACAACGCGCTATGGCAGTCATGCAGATATTATCCCGACACTTGCTTCGCTCACATTGCCAAGTGCGCGTTATTTCAAGGCAGGACAAGACCTACTTGCCGATTCGCTTACAAACACGATAGGCATCAATGCAGAATATATCATCAGCGATATGCCACACGATGCGGTTCAGCGCAAAGCCGATGCCCTAAATGTGTTGAAGAAGATATATTTTTCGGAAGTTTTTAGGGAATAGAAAATATAGGCACTTGACTCAAGTTTCGCAAGTGAAAAACGCACAGAAAATAAGCTCTGAGAATAGGCGAAAGAAATATACCCAACAAATAGTCTTCCAACAATAAGCACGAAACCCGATTTTCACCTCGCGGTTGTCGCCTTTGGCACGGAGCGTAAAGAAAATTATCGTAGCGAAGCGTTAAAAACGATT
>CAJONN010000250.1 GCA_905235955.1 uncultured Marinilabiliaceae bacterium | reverse complement strand
CCATACCCAATTGATAGTGAACACCAAAGACAAATTTGTTGCGTGTAAGGGTAGTGCCAAGCTGCCAACCAAAGTCGAAACGATGGCTCTCATATTTAGAGCCTTTAAGACCAAGCTCATTGCGAAGATCTCTGTTGATAAAGTCGTCATCAAATATTTTTCGTTCGCCTTCATCGTGGTAAGAATATGAGTCGTACCTATCTTCTTCATAATAGTCTTCCTCACCTTTAGCCTTACCACTTACAGCTACTGCCAAATATGGTCCGGCTTGCAACTTCCAATCAACATTTACAGGCAGTTTGTAGCTTGCCAAAATAGGCACTTGCAAATAGTTTAGCTTGATTTTTACTTTTGTTTCGTAGCTATATTCTTCTTTTTTATAATGTTTATCTTCTTCATAATAATTTGTTTCGATGCGTTCGCCAAGTTGTTGGAAATGGAGACCTGTTTCTATGCCGAAGAAGTTGTTGGTTGGCACATAAGCACTTACGCCAATACTAAAGCCCGGTTTAGCTTTGTGGTCTATTGTTCCGTAGAATTCATACAAATCCAAATCATATTTGTCGGCGTCCGATAGATGTGAAAGGTTGAAACCAGCTCGCAAGCCCCATTGCACCTGTGCAGAGGCAAATGTCGCTACCATAAGGGCAGCCAAAAGAAGTTTGATTTTCATAAATAGAGGTTTTTGTATTTTATGTTTTGGATATTTTTTTTGATAGTTTTTCATCTGATAAAAACAAGAATTGTATTTTATAGCTGAGCCCCTGAAGTAGCAATATCCGTAGCGTTCCCCAAAAGCAGATGCAAAATTAATATTCTGATTTTACCCCCCCCGATTTAATAATAATTAACATAGAATTAACATACGTTAATTATTTATTCAGGCTTCGCAAGTAACGCAGTTCCCGAAAGATTATAGGTAAGTGGTGTAATTGTTCTTTCAGACAATCAACAAATTACCTTCCAACAATTAGCACGGAACCCGATTTTCACCTCGCAAGTTTCGCAAATAAAGTAGCTCCGAAGGAGCGAAAGAATATAGGCAGGGGTGAGCGCTGCGTAACCCCTGCTAATTATGTACCCTCTACAATATTAGCCCCGAAGGGGCGAAAGAACAATAACATACAATTGCAATCGTTCTGTCGCCCCTTCGGGGCTAAGGTTGTTGGTTTATATGTAATGCAGTGGTTTTGCTTCGCTACACCACTGCCTATGGTCTATCGCCCTTTCAGGGCTTATTTTCTGTATATTTTTACTTGCAAAACTTAAGTAACTTAAAACTCCTCTGCGCGTTATGCGTCAGCAAATACTCGACCGTCATCGAGTGTGATTTTGAGTTTGGTATACTCATCGTGAAAATCGTTTTGTAGGCGGTTGAGGTAGCGAGCACTTTCCCATTTGCACATTGGCAAGTCGTGGAGCAAGTAGTTGCCACAAGCTTCGGGGCGTGTAGCGGGCACTTCGTCTTGAGCAACAATCCATTTGAGACATTCAATGGTGAGTTGTCGCATATCTTCAGTGGTGTAGTTGCCCGTCATGATGATGTACATGCCAGTGAGGCAGCCCATTGGACCTACATAAACTACATCATCTTTGGCCTTCGAATTGCGAAACCATGTAGCCATAAGGTGCTCTAAGCTATGTATGGCAGCTGGTGCTATGGCTGGCTCTTGGTTGGGCTCGGTGATGCGTAAGTCAAATGTTGTGAAGCCTTTGTCTACTCGTGATACGTAGATGCCCGGCTTTAGGTGGGTGTGGTCGATGGTGAAACTTTGTATAACTTCCATGGTTGTATGGGCGTTTTGAGTGAAGTTTTTGTGGTTCTTTTTTTTTTTGATGTTTTATGCAAGGCAAGCGTCGAGGGCTGCTTTTATGGCTGCTTTGTCGATGTGCTGACCGATGAATACGAGCTTTTGCATGCGGTCGCCATACTCGGCATCCCAGTCGCGTTGCAAGCCCGGATTTTGCATCATGAAGACATCAAGTTCGTGCTTAGGCATAGTGGCATACCATTGTCCAACGTTTTTTAGCTGTATTTGCTTGCCAGCTTGCTCAAAGAGGTAGCAAGTGTCATATTCGTCAGCAAAGTAGCATATACCTTTGGCTCTGATGACGTTTTTGGGCCATTTGCGTGCTACAAAGTCATCAAATAGGCTTATGTTCATTGGACGGCGAGCGTAGTATACGTATGTGCCTATGCCATATTCTTCTACTTCGCCACCTTCATGATGATGGTGGTGGTGGTGATGATGGTGGTGCTCATCATGCTCGTCATGTTCATCATCGTCATCATCGTCGTGATGGTGGTGATGCTCGTCGTGGTCGTCATCATCGTCATCTTCTTCATGATGACCTTCAATCTCGTTTATCCAAGTGGCTGAAGTTGCTACTTTTTCAAAGTTGAAGAGATTGGTATTGATGATTTTGTCGAGGTCAACATCACCATAGTTGCATTCTATTATTTCAGCTTTGGGCTGCAAAGCTTTTACTATCTCTTTGATGCGCTGCAATTCAGCTGGTTCTACTTCGCTTGCTTTGTTGAGCAATACAATGTTGCAAAATTCAATTTGCTGAATAACAAGGTTTTCGATGTCTTCTTCGCCAATGTTTTTGCCAATAAGGCTTGAGCCGCAACCAAACTCGCTTTGCATACGCAGTGCATCGACAACGGTAACGATGCAGTCTACTTTGGGTAGTCCGTCTTTTGAGTAGCGAGGGTCGAGCTGTGGTATAGAGCAGATGGTTTGTGCAATGGGAGCAGGTTCGCAGATGCCGCTTGCCTCGATAACGATGTAGTCAAAACGATGTTGTGCAACTATTTCGTGAAGCTGCTCTACAAGGTCCATTTTGAGTGTGCAACATATACAGCCGTTTTGCAGAGCTACGAGGTTGTCGTCTTTTTGGCCTACGATGCCACCTTTTTCAATGAGTGCTGCGTCAATGTTGACTTCGCCAATATCGTTTACGATAACTGCGAATTTGACGCCACGTTTGTTGGTCAAGATTCGGTTCAGAAGAGTTGTTTTTCCGCTGCCCAAATAGCCCGTTAGCAGCAATACGGGAACTTCTTGATTGTTCATTGTATGTTATTTTTTTCTTGGCGCAAAAATAAATAAAAAATAGGTTGAAAGTTATAACTTAAGTTTCGCAAGTAGAAATGTTCTGCAAACAAGTCCC
>CAJONN010000249.1 GCA_905235955.1 uncultured Marinilabiliaceae bacterium | reverse complement strand
CTATTAGTCAAATAATAAGCAAAACAACATCGGTAAAAATAGATGCAAGCAAAACATGGAACGGCAAAATATCAATGCCGGGCAATAGCGATTACAAACTCAATATAGAGGTATCGGCCAACAAACCACTCAACCTTGCCAACCGTCTTAAAACACTCAAAGCCTATCCGCATGGCTGTGCAGAGCAAACCACATCGAAAATATTTCCACAGATATATTTACCAGAATTCTGCAACCTCTCAGAGCAAGACAGAAGAGAAATAGAGGAAAATATAAAACGTGGTATCGAAAAATTACGCACCTTCCAAACATCTGATGGTGGCATAGCATATTGGCCCGGTGGTAGCCAGAGCGAAATGTGGATATCGGCATACGTACTCAACTTCCTCACCGAAGCATCAAACAAAGGCTACTATGTGCCTGAAGATATGGTGAAAAAAATCAAGTCGTATGTGCGTCGCAATATGCGTATCAGTTCAGATGCTTGCTACGGAGCCTACGTATTGGCAAAATCGCAATCGGCCGACCTCAGTACAATGAATTTGCTAAAAGAGAATGAAAGGAAACTCGATGCAAACTCTCACTACTTGTTGGCTGCAGCATACGCCCTACAGTCGCGCACCAATGTAGCACAACAGTTGCTTGCATCAGTAAAAAATGATGAAGTATCATATTGGTATGATGTTGAAGTAGTTAAACTTATAGCACAAACACTTAGCAACAATGCAAATGCCTCAGAAACAGCTGAAAAAGTGCGCACAAAACTCATGAGTGACTCATGGATGTCGACCAGCCAAATAGCACATTCGCTCTTAGCTATGTCGGCCTTCTACGGCAAAAATGCACCTGCCGACGGATTGCATTTTGAAGCATCTGTTGATAACAAAAACATAGCTAAAATAAACGATAGTAAATACGTTTGGACAACCACAACCAACCAAGCAAACAATAGTGCAAAAGTGTCAGTTAGCAACAAAAACAAATCAGATATTTACCTCAATGTTACAGCCGAAGGCGTAGCAACTCAAAGTCAGATAGAGCGCAACAACAATGGTTTAGAGCTAAAAATAGACTACTTTACCGAACAAGGCGAAGTGCTCAACTTTGCCGAACTGCCTGAGAGTGTCACATTTAAAGCATGCTTGAGCATACACAACGCTACAGGCAACAACTTGCAACACATAGCCATAACACATCCGTTGCCAGCAGGTTGGGAGATACTCTCATCAACTGCCGATGCCAGTGTCTCGTATCAAGACCAACGCGACGATCGTATGCTCTCTTACATCGACAATTTTAAAACAGGACAAACAGTAAAGATAACGCTCAATTTATCAGCTACATACGCAGGTACATACTATTTGCCATCAGTTCATGCTGAAGCTATGTACGATGCCTCAATATCAGGCTGTACCGATAGTGGCAAATGTGTTGTAGTTAAACGATAAAACAATGTAGAAAAAGAGGCTGCAGACAAAATGTTTGGCAGTCTCTTTTTTCGTTGTAATTTTGCTAAAAAAGCACACTATGGCCGACAATTATTTGGAGAAGAAATTTGAAGAGCACAATGCGCAGTCGTCAGTGCGACGCAATACGTACACAAAAACCAAAATCAGAAACGTATTTGTTACGGGCGGAGCCAACGGCATAGGCAGTGCCATAGTGCGCAACATGCGTATGGCGGGCAACAATGTAGCTTTTTGCGATATAGATGCTGAAGCCGGACAGGCTTTGGCATCCACCACAGGTACACTCTTTGTCAGAGCCAACGTATGTGAGCCTACCGAATTGCTCAGTGCACTCAACTCCGTTGCAGAACATTGGGGAAATATAGATATCATTGTTAATAATGTGGGTATCAGTAAGTTTGCTCCGCTTACTGAAACTACAATAGAGGCTTTTGACGAAGTTATCAATACCAACGTCAGACCTATATTTATCACATCGCAATATATGGCACGGCAGCGCAAAAATCAGCCCATTAGCTATGGTCGGATCATCAATATCAGCTCTACACGCTATCGCCAGAGTGAGGTTGGCACAGAGGCATATTCAGCCTCAAAAGGCGCAGTAGCATCGCTCACACACGCACTTGCAATGTCGATGGCGCAATATGGTGTTACCGTCAACTGCATCTCGCCCGGTTGGATAGAAACAGGCAACTACGATGCACTCCAGCCGTCAGACCATGCCCAACATCCGTCAGGTAGGGTAGGCAAGCCTGACGATGTTGCACGTATTGTTCGCTTTCTCTGCGACGAAAACAACAACTTCATCAATGGCGAAAACATAGTTTGCGATGGTGGCATAAGTCGGAAAATGATATATAAGTGAACTCAAGTTTCGCAAGTGAAAAATGCACAGAAAATAAGCCATGAATGGGCGAAAGGAATATAACCAACAAATTGCTTACAACAACTAGCACGGAACCCGATTTTCACCTCGCGGTTGTCGCCTTTGGCACGGAGCGTAAAGAAAATTATCGTAGCGAAGCGTTAAAAACGATTTTCT
>CAJONN010000248.1 GCA_905235955.1 uncultured Marinilabiliaceae bacterium | reverse complement strand
TAACCTTCCATGCTGTGTGCATTTTATGATAATAACCACAACAAAGATATTATATTATTCCCATTTTGCTCTTTTTCTTTGTTATATTATTCCTATTTTATTGTTTTTAGGAATAATATTCCCCGCAATTTCACTTCCCGCTCTTCGTTCTGTTGCAGTTGCGGCAGAGCATTTGGCAGTTTTCCTTTACGGTGTGTCCGCCAAGGTGCCATGGCGTGATGTGGTCGGCTTCCATTTGCTCTATTTCGAAAGGTTTGCCGCAGATTTTGCAGATACCTTTCTGTATTTCATAGACTTCACGCTTGGTGTTGTCGTCAAAGGCGCGGACGTTGAGATGTCGCTCGTCGCCGTCGAGGACGTATGGGTATATGCCCGACTTCTTCTGCACGTCAGAGTCTTTCATTAACTCAACAATGCGAGTTTCAAGGTCATCGGCATCAAGATCTTTATCTTTATGCTCGTTATATAAAACGCCCCAAGCTACAGATTTCATCTCTTTCCGATATTTTGTAAACACCTTTTTCGTCCAATCTATTACGTTATGAAAATATTGCCAAAGAGCATCTGCGTTCTCATCGTGCTGATGTTCTGACATATAACTCGATACATTTCCATTGTTGATCCATTCTATTGCAGTTTCAAGATAATCTTGCCTAATGCAACTGCCCGACATATATTTGTTTCCAATCTTGTATGCCAAACAATTGGTCTTTGAGAATTTCTTTTTTGCCTCGGTTACAAACGAGCCTGCATATACAGCATTGCGCAACTCTTGCTCAGTCAGTTTCTCGCCAGCAATGTTGATGGTGCGAAACCAATCAAGTTTTTCGCTTGCCGTGCCACTGCAAACGTAGATTGTAAGTTTGTAATTGAGAATGTTTTCTTGTTTGTCGCTTGTGAGATTGTTGAATGTCTGCGGATTCTTTTCGCCTTCATACTCAACAGAGAAGTTGCCTTCAAGATATTCACAAATCGACATTGTGCGCTGTTGTCCATCGATAATCTCAAAAGTGCCGTCTTCGCGCGTTGCCCAATACATTACATTGAGCGGGAAACCTTTTGACACTGTGCGTATTACGGCTTTTTGCTGCTCTTGATTGTAGATAAATTCGCGCTGATAAGGCGGGCGAATATCGAGTTTGCCATCGAAGGCTTTTACGCCTTCTTCATCGTTGTTTTTGTACCCTTCGTAAAGGTCGCGAAGTGATATTTCTGTGAGTTTTATTTCCATATTTTTCGGCTGTTTTAGATTGTTAGCTATTTATCTTCCATAGGATAGGGTCGTTGCGTTTCATATTGTAATCAATATCAACATCAACCACCTCCCAAAACGGATTTCCTTCAAGGTCGTAATTTGTTATTATGCGCAGTGCATAGCTGAATTTGCCACTTCTTATTTGAACTTAATACTTCCGTCTAATGAATATACGTTTGAAGGCTGCTTTGCCCTTGATAAGGCATGATTTTGAACCGCCTAACCAAACCCCACCAGATTGTCCTGTACCATTATCTTCTCCCATCCCAATAATCTCAAATTGATCCGGGTTGTATTTATCCATAAATGTTATAGGAACTCCCATGTAGCCATCATAATCCATAGGAATATCAGCTACTTTACTTACTTCAATAGCATTGTAATTCGAATATTTCGGATATTCTTCAGGAGTATAATGTTTGTATAGGTCTAAATCTTCGTGACGTTTAGCAATATCAAGATTAGTGTACCAACAAATATTGCCCATGCTTCGCCATTTCTGTCCAGTATCATCTATCCAAAATCGGGTTGGCTTTGGTTCGTAATAACTTGGTACTTTGAACTTTGCAAACGAAAGAGAACTACCAAGCCACATTTCATTTGCTTTTATATATGGGAAAATCTCTTTGTATGTAATAGCGTTCTGATTGCCAATAATGATAAACTTTTTGTGATAAGTCATTAGCTGTGAGATATATTCGCGAAATAGCGAAAAAGGCGGATTGGTAACCACAATATCGGCTTGCATCAGAAGTTCGATGCACTCTTTTGAACGAAAATCGCCATTCCCTTTCAATCGGGTCAGCACATTTTTATCGTTTTGTATCAGATACTCTACATCGGCAAGATTAATTGCACCATCGCCATTGAGGTCGGTTACTTCGGTGATAACTATTTTGTGAGGCACACCTGTCTTCTTTTGTTGTGTGTTGTCTTCGCCCCAAATAGAAAGTTGTGTATTGGCAATTGCAGAACCATCGTAGCACGTAGCAATGAGCTTTTTTAGTCCTAACTGATTGAAGTTCATTGCAAAATACTTGAAGAAATTACTTTCGTAAGGATCATCGCAATTGCAAAGCACTACTTTATCTTTGAAGTGTTGCTTATAGTGGCGCAATTCATTTTCTATATCAGATAATTCGGTATAAAACTCATCTTCCTTGGCTTTGCTGGCTGAATGCAAACTTTTATTTCCTGCCATAATACGATTGATAGTTTAGTGCATTCACTATCAATCACTTATTATCGGGCAAAAAGAA
>CAJONN010000247.1:2534-4067 GCA_905235955.1 uncultured Marinilabiliaceae bacterium | reverse complement strand
GTGTCGATTCTCGAAAGTTGAACGATAGGTGTATTGCCTATCATGTCCAATACGTTGTTGTAAATAGCCATAATAAATTTCGATTTTTGATATTGCAAAGATATATCACAACAAAATATTTGGCATAACATTAATTTGGTATTTTGTCATACCATACAAAAGTTTTTTATTTTCTTTTTATTGAGTAAAAATATCTGTTTTATTCTATCAAATAACCAATATTACACCTAAAACAATAAATATTTTAGTGTTATAATACACAACATAGACCTTATAATCTAAAAACATTCTCTACCAAACTATATGTCTAAAATCTGAATAACTTTACTCTCGCACAGATGACACAAATAATGAAAGTATTTGCACGGAAAGTTTGAGGAGTTTATACGGATTTTTGAGATGCGCCTCACATGGCACGTCTCTACCCCCTGCTTATTTCCTTCAAAGTCTACTTAATCTGTGCAAAGATCTGTACTTAAGTTTCGCAAGTAAAAATGTACTACAAACAAATTTTCAAACACAGCTTTTTCATTAGCGAGGTGAAAATCGGGTTTCGTACTAATTGTTGAAAGGCAATTTGTCGGTTATACCACTTTCGCCCATTTGGGGCTACTTTACTTGCGAAACTTGAGTTTTCTTTACTCTCGCACAGATGACACAAATAACACAGACTGAAAGTATTTGCACGGAAAGTTTGAGGAGTTTACACGGATTTTTGAGATGCGCCTCACATGGCACGTCTCTACCCCTTGCTTATTTCCTTCAAAGTCTGCTTAATCTGTGCAAAGATCTGTATTTTCTATGTCAAAAAAAACAGATATGCTTACACGCAAATATCACTTCGACATAATTAATAGAACGGCATAAAAAAACAATATATGCAACAATTTCGTATATCTTTGCAATTTTATAAGGAAATATAAAAACTATGAAAAAAGCATTTGTTATACTTTTTATAACAATTTTCTCATCGTTGAACTATACATACTGCCAAGGTTTGCAGTTTCAAAGTACCATTGCATCTATCGAAAAACGCACTTCGTACAATGTGTTTGCATATCAGCCTGAAACTTTCAGCAGTAAACTCGACATTAGCTTTCAGATGCAGCTACCTTGGGAAGGTGTAGTTGGCTATGTGCTTCGTGTAATCGACAAGCCATCGAATCAGATATACAATCTTTTCCTCGAAAGTAGAGGAGGAAACTATTTTGAACTCAACGAAGAAGGTTGCGCAACGCTCATCAACCACCACTTCAACCATAGCAATCTGCGCAACAAACAGTGGTTTGATGTGCGCCTTATTTTCAACTTCGAAACAAAAGAGATATCGCTCAGCATCGATGACGAACATATAACTATTCAAAAGTCCAACCTTGCCAATAGTATGTCGCCACAGATTGTTTTCGGACGTAGCGAATACCTTATTGATGTGCCAACATTCTATATGCGCAACCTTGCTATAAATGGTGGTTTGCGCAACTATCTCTTTCCGCTTCAGCAAGTTGAGGGCAACGATGTATATTCTAACGATGG
>CAJONN010000247.1:0-2515 GCA_905235955.1 uncultured Marinilabiliaceae bacterium | reverse complement strand
AATCCGTATTGGGCTATCAACGATGCCTATCATTGGAAAGAATTCTTCAGCAGCTCGTCAAGCACACTTTCAGGCTATGGCTATAGTCCGCGCTTCCACGATGCATACTACTTCAACAAAGATACTTTCAACATCTATCGCATCATAGCTGGTGGACTGGAGCAGATACCATTTTCAGAGCCTTGTCCGGTAGACATATACCTTGGCACATGCTTTGTTGACGACCCCGAACATGCGCTCTATCTATATGAAACATTTCACCCTATCATACGCGACGGACAGCCTGCTGTAGCTCGCCTTGACCTCAACAATTTCACATGGCGCACTGAGAGCGACCAACACCTTGAGAAGGGACAAATGCATCACCATGGCGCTTTTTATGACGACAAACGGAAAGAGCTGACCATATATGGTGGATTCTGTAATATGACATATCACAACGACTTCTACACCTACAATGTTGAAAATCATGCATGGCGCTTGCGCGATGATATTGAGGGCAATGCCTTGCCACGCTATTATTGTTCAATGGGCTACGACGGCGAACGCTATGCTTACATTTTTGGCGGCATGGGCAACGAGTCAGGCAATCAGACGGTGGGACGCACATTCTTCTATGACCTATATCAGTTTGATACACAGACTAATAAAGTAACTAAACTTTGGAATGCCGACTGGAAGAACAATTCGCAAACAGTATTTGCCAAAGGTATGGTCATTCTCGATGGCTACTTCTACGCCCTCGGCTACAACGAATACCTCTCAGATGCCTACATGAAGCTCTATCGCTTCTCGCTTGCCGACGGTTCGTATAGCCAAGTGGGTGACTCTATTCTCATTCACCCAGACCGAGTAGAGAGCGAAGCCAACCTATACTACGACCCTCTACTGCGCATATTTATAGCTACCATATTGGAACTCAAAGACTTTCAGTCTACAACATTTTCGTGCTATATGCTCAACCATCCAGCTCTCACTGAGAAGGAATTTGCAAGCGTATGCCAACCAATTCCGATTAGCAAAGAAGCTACTATCATAATAGTTCTGAGCATATTAGCCATTGTATGCACCATTGGCAGCTATATCTATTGGCGCAGGAAAAAGCTACAAAACAATGCCCCCCAATACTCTGCAAACTTTGAGTCGATGCCAAACTCGGTCTACCTCTTTGGTTCGTTTGCCGTATTCAATCATAGCAACAACAACATCACATATCTCTTCACCGAAAAGATAAAACAGATACTTGCCATACTCATAGTCAACTATGAAAATGGTGGTATTTCATCAAAAGATTTGGGCGAAATCGTCTGGCGCGACAAGTCGTCAGAAAAGATAAAAAACTCACGTAGCGTAGCTATCAATCACTTGCGCAAAGCCTTGCAAGATGTTGAAAACATAGAAGTAGTTTATCAGAACAAAAACTTCTGCCTCGAAATCACACAACCCTTCTTCTGCGACTATTTGCACTTCTGCGATATAGCTAACAATGAGACACTTACGCCAGAAAATTGCACAGATATTCTCAACATAGTTCGCAATGGTCGATTCCTTGATCAAACAAGTGATGAAGCAATGCAGATGATAAAGAAAACAGTAGATAACAAAGTAAAATATGCTCTTTTGCGCATAATGCAAAACGCTGTAAATGAGAACAACACAGCCATAGTGCTCGAATGTGTGCGACACATATTTGCCATAGACCCTGTTTGTGAAGAGGCATACAAAACACAAATTCGCACTCTCAAAAAGATAGCCAACGACCGCGAATGCCTCGAAGCCGAAATACGTTTCAAGGAACGCTATAAAAACATCAACGGCACAGAATATACTGATTAATTTAAGTTTCGCAAGTAGAAATGCACAGAAAATAAGCCCCGAAGGGGCGAAAGACCACAGGCAGTGGTGTAGCGAAGCGAAACCACTGCGCACATATCAACCAACGAACAAGAGCCCCGAAGGGGCGAAAGAGCGATTGCAATTGTGCGTTATATTCTTTCGCCCCTTCGGGGCTAATAATGTGGAACCACATGATTAGCAGGGGTTACGCTGCGCTCACCCCTGCCTATAATCTTTCGTCCCTTCGGGACTTATTTTCATTACCGCAAACGTTTGAAATTTTCCACAAAAAAATTTTCACCCTAAAACAGAAAAAAATATCACCTCATCGCAAACGTTTGAAATGCGCTCTGAGCTACAATAAGCAACCATTTTTGACTTGCTAACTACGAAAAGAACTATTGCAACTATTGATTTTTAAGCTACCTTTGCCTTTGGACTTTTACATATTTTTTTCTGCTTACATATCAATATATGGTTCACACTCGCCCATCTCTTTGTTTGGAGATGCGACATTTTGAGTGTGTTGAACGATTTGTCTGTATATCTTTCGCAAGAAAACATTGCAGAACCATTACGCTATGACCAACACCAACCTTCAGCGCGACTTGTCGTTTCGCTCGCTTGTGGATTTGAGCTTCGGATTTTTCGGAGTGCAGATTGCCTACGCATTGCAGAG
>CAJONN010000246.1:3114-5101 GCA_905235955.1 uncultured Marinilabiliaceae bacterium | reverse complement strand
GATAGCCAATACAAAACTATTTGTTTTGAGTTCAAAATTTGAAGGTCTGCCCACTGTTTTGATAGAAGCATTGATGCTCGATAGGGTTATAATTTCAACAGACTGCCCAACTGGACCTGCTGAGATTCTCAACTATGGCAAATGCGGCAAACTTGTACCAATAGGTTCGCCAACCGACATGGCAGCAGCAATTATCGAAATGCTTTTTGACGAAAACAAAAGAAATGAAATTATCAATAACATACAGGCACACAAACACTTATTCACTACCGAATATTGCATAGACAAATTTTTCAAAGAGCTACAAAATTAATCCGCCTCCACCGCATCTCGCGTTGCGAAAATGGCATAGATAAATATCTGTAGGCATTATTCTACATATCCCAACTCTACCATACGCTTATAGATGAGCTTACCAAGTACGGTGTAACCTGCGGCATTGAGATGCACTTTATCAGCTCGGAGCGAAGCTGGTATGCGATGGTCAGACATTGCAATATCCTCTTCGGTGGGCTCAATGCCAGCATCGTCGAGGGCGTATGTAATAGCATATTGTCGCCAATCGATAAACTTAGCACCAAAAGTTTGCTGTAACACTTTGCTTGACGTATAATTGCCAATGTCGTGCAAACCAATAACAAGGAAGCGCGAAACACCTGCATAGTCTACCATGCGTTGTATTTGTTGCGCAAGGTCTGCACTGCTTTCCCAACCACCATTTTGTCCTATCCATATCACCATAGCGTATGGGGTGCGCAGGGTGCGCATAGGTTTGGTTATGAGCGGTATACCAGCTTTTATGAGCTCATCTTTTTCGCCAACATTTACGCGTTGTATGGTCCACACATTGTTTGATATGCTTATTGTCATTTTGCATTCAATGCCATTAAGCGTGCAATTATTTACGGCCGATTGGCTACGTAGCTGAACTACTGTGCCAAAATAGTTTACAAGCTTATCTTTTACATCAACAGGCGAGCCGTCGGCAGGCAATATTATGTCCTCTGACAAGGTAACGGGCATTCCGCCTTGCCTTGCACAGATAGCTGTAGAGCGTTCGCCACCTACGCCCTGATTTTTGATAATATAGTCGCCACCCAATAGCTTGCCAACAACATTTGGCATTGTAGTGCCACCACCACCTGCGCTGGCTGTAAGCGAGTCGCCCCAAAAGACTATTACATGGTCGAAGAGGAGCGTTACAGAAGTGCCATCGGTGAGGTAAAATGTACAATTGGCATCGGTGCACACTATTTGCTTTATCGTCTTGCCATCAGCATCGGTTAGTTGTGCTTGGGCCAAAATACCAGTATTTTTGCCATTTACAACCCAATAGCCATCGGCGTTTATCTCTATTGTTGGTGTTTCGCCATCTGAGCCGTCAACTCCATCTGCACCATTTGTACCTCGAGCTAAAATGCCTGTATTTTCGCCATTTATAACCCAAAATCCTTCATCGTCAATCTCTATTGTTGGCGTTTCACCATCAGAACCATCAACTCCGTTGCTACCATTTGTTCCTTTGGCCAAAATACCTGTATTTTCGCCATTTACAATCCAAAATCCTTCATCGTCAATCTCTATTATTGGTGTTTCACCATCTGAGCCATCGTTACCATCAGAGGCTTTGGCACTAACGCCCGTATCTTGTCCGTTGATAAACCAATGGTAGTTATCGCCAATAGTTATAATAGGTGTAATGCCGTTGGTCAGTTTCACGGCAGTGCCATCAGAGAAGGTGATGGTGTAGCTATTGTCGGCTTGCTCAATGTTGCTTACGGTAACGCTTTTTTTCAGTGTGTTGATAAGTTCGTTTTGGGCAGCAATCTCTTCTTTAATGTTGGCTATTTCTGTTTTCCACGACAAATCGTCGTCAGAACATGCTGTAGCAAAGATTGTTATAAAAGCTATTGATTGAGATAAAAAACTTAGTTTAGTCATGTTTTAAAATTTTAATACAAAATTAAAAAAACTAATTTACCCCCCC
>CAJONN010000246.1:0-3098 GCA_905235955.1 uncultured Marinilabiliaceae bacterium | reverse complement strand
AAAAGATATATCGTGGCGCACGGCTCTTTTATGGTTGTAAAACGATAAAATGAAAGAAGCATATTGTAAGAATGCTATTTTTTATACCTTTGCCGTCGCTTTGTAACAAAGCAAAGCATTTTTTAACTAATTAAATATTTTTATGTACAAAACAACATTCAACAAGCAACAAGTGCTCGTGTTCCGTCATTTTGAGAACAAGGGCTACTCGCTGTTCCGTTGTCTGCGTCGTGAGGTAGTGTGCGGTGTGCTCTCAGTAGCCACTCTGACATACGCTTCGGCGAAGAGCTTTAGCACCCACGAGGTGGTGAGCGATTCGACCATCATCACGGCCGACGGCGACTTGCTGCTCGATGAAGTGAGCGTTACCGGAACAAGGGCGCCACTATCAGGCAGGCAAGCAGCGAGAATGGTAAGCGTGCTGGAGCATACCGACATTGAACATGCGCCAGTGCAAAGCATCAACGATTTGCTCAAATATGCTGTGGGCGTAGACGTACGCCAACGCGGACCTATTGGAGCACAAACCGACATCTCAATCAGAGGCGGCAACTACGAACAAATTACTATCTTACTCAACGGCATCAACATTTGCGACCCACAAACAGGGCACAACTCATTTGACTATCCAGTTGACATCAGCGACATAGAGCGCATAGAGGTGCTCGAAGGTCCGGCAGGCAGAGTTTACGGGACTTCATCGCTGGTAGGTGCCATCAACATTGTAACAAAACAGGCTTCTGCAACTTCGCTCGACGCACACGCTGAAGGTGGCTCATACGGCTATGCAAAAATAGGTGCACGCATTGCCACACTGGGCACTACACGCCACAGCCTATCAGGCAGCTTCACTCGCTCCGATGGCTACAGCCGCAACAAAGCCGGCAGCCTCAACGCCGACTATCAAGGTGGCAAAGCATTTTATCAGGGCGGATATACTGATGAGAATATCCGCATCGACTGGTATGCTGGCATAAGCAGCAAAGGCTTTGGCTCTAACACATTCTATGGCGCAAAGTGGGACGACCAATATGAGCACACGCTGAAAAGCTACACCGCCATTCAGGCCGAAAATAAGCAAGGAGCCTTTCATATAAAACCATCGATATATTGGAATCGGACACTCGACCGCTTTGAGCTATTTCGAGATGCACCAGAACTTTATCCGTTCAATTATCACCGCACCGATGTATATGGCGTAAATCTCAATAGCTATTTCGATTGGATACTCGGTCGCACAGCCATTGGCGCTGAACTGCGCAACGAAGACCTTGTAAGTGGCAACTTAGGCGAGCCACTTGAGAAAAAGCATCACATAAAAGATACTGACCGTGACTATGAGTTTGGCTTAAATCGGACCAACATCAGTTTTGTGCTCGAACACAACATATTGCTGCGTCGTTTTACACTTTCGGCGGGCATTGTTGCAGTAAAAAACTCGTGGAACGAGATGAATATGCGCATATATCCGGGTGCCGATGCCACATTCAGAATAGGCAACAATGTGAGAATATACGCTTCGTACAACACATCGCTACGCATGCCATCGGTTACCGAGCTATATTACTCAGTAGGCGGACACAAAGCTGATAAATATCTGAAACCTGAAGAGTTGGCTGCTACCGAAGGTGGAGTGAAATATTTGTCGCACATAGCTGAAGGCAAGCTTAGCGTATATCATCATCATAGCAAAAATATAATAGACTGGATACGCGACTCATCAGACCCCGATGCACCATGGGAGTCAGTAAACTTTACCAAAGTAAATGCTACGGGCATAGAGGCAAGTGTGGCACTCAACATGCGTGAGGCATTGCCACAACAAAGTGTGCTACAGAAAGTGAGCATAGCCTATAGCTACATCGACCAAGATAAAGTTGAGAACGAAGGCATACAAAGCACATTCACACTTGAATATTTGCGCCACAAAATGGTGTGCAATATGCAGCTAAACATTACAAAGCAACTTGGTTTGGGGCTCAACTACCGCCTGCAAGATCGCACTGGCTCCTACACCGATGTTGACGGCAATGTGCACGACTACAAACAATATGGCATTGCCGATGTTCGCCTCGATTGGAAGAGCAAACATTATACGCTCTACGCCGAAGCAAACAACGTGTTCGACAAGAGCTATGTAGACTATGGACATGTTGCTCAGCCCGGTTTGTGGTTTATTGCTGGTGCAAAAATAAGTTTGCAACGATAAGCCGCAATCAGAAACACAAAACACAAGGTCAAACCCTGACGAGAGTTTGACCTTGTTGTTTATTTTATCATCATTCAAATATCATATACAAATCATCATCATTGACATAAACATCCCTTGTATTGTATTTACCTTCAATTTCAAAAATAAATTGGCGTACTTCCCTATTTTTAACCTTTGTCCTAATTTGGTAATCTCCTTCTCTAGGAGGCAATTCTCTTGAATCTGCTATGCTCTTTTTTTCGTTATGGCATAGGAACTTATCTTTAAGACATAAGGAGTATGATTATATACTTTAACGTTATCTCTAAATTCACCATTATTTTCATATATAAAAGATTTTTTCTCTCCTTTTATAGATGGATAAAAATAAACAAATAAGTCGTTATAATGACTCTCACCTATTATTTCAATATCATTTTCACATTCTGCTTTTAGTATAAACGATAAAAAATGGTCGAGCCGCCCGTTTTTTACACCTATATCGAGTATATCTAGTATCATTTCTTGAGCTTTAGCTGGTATTGTAACTTGCGGAAGTGCCACATCTTTGTGTATACCTATTATGGTTAATTTTATCTCCTCTGTTGTATGATTAAACACCTTAATAAAATCCTCAATCTTAAGATTAACATTATTAATCTGTTTTGTATACGGAAATCGTTGTATTCTGCCACTCGAATACTTCACCTTATATAGTTCATCAATATTGATATTATTCACAAGGTCCTCACCTTCATATACATATCCTATTTCAGTATCAGTAATTTTAGTTATTTTTGCAACAATTGAATCTCCATTGCTTTTATATATAACATCTTGAGCATCGATTTTTACAATGCTAAATGCAATAGTAAGAAGTAGGAATAATGTTTTTTTCATAATAGTT
>CAJONN010000245.1 GCA_905235955.1 uncultured Marinilabiliaceae bacterium | reverse complement strand
ACAACCGCGAGGTGAAAATCGGGTTCCGTGCTAATTGTTGGAAAGTTATTTTGTTGGGTATATTTCTTTCGCCCCATTCTCATGGCTTATTTTCTGTGCATTTTTCACTTGCGAAACTTGAGTTATTTAGCTCCGCCTAAAATGTTCAGTTGTTATTATACGGCTTGAGGCGAGCAAATTTCAGCAACAAATGCTTTACACCTAAATTATCAAATTGTATCTTGACTTTTACATTTGGGGCAGTACCTTCTATGGCTAATATCACGCCATGCCCAAATGTATCGTGCATAACATGCTCACCAATGCTATATGTTATGCCCGTAGACGTTGTTACAGGAGCTGCTTGGGAGGCTGGGCGAAACGATGATGCAACTCTATTTTGCTGTGCTGCCGACAAATAACTTTGCCGTGGTGCATTTATTGAGCGACGAGTTTGATGAGCGTATGGGTTGTTGAACGACTGCACTCGTTGTCCATAGCTAAACGATGAACGTGGCTGCTCATCTCTGCGAAAATATGATGTAGGGCGATCGACATTCATGCCATCAGGGCGTGTAACATATTCGCTATCTATTTCGGCAATAAATCGGCTAGCATGGCAACCACTATACTGACCATGCAAAAATCTACTCTTACAGTAACTTATGGTTACATTGTTGCGAGCTCGCGTAATTGCTACATACATCAGCCTGCGTTCCTCTTCTATCTCTTGCGGACTATAGGTGCGCTGACTGGGAAAGGTTTCGTCTTCTACACCCACTATGTATACGTTGTCAAATTCCAAGCCTTTTGATGAGTGTATGGTCATCAGTTTTACTCGGTCGGTGTCGGTGTCGTCGTGGTCCATATCAGTGATGAGTGCCACCTCTTCAAGGTATGAGCGTATGTGTGTGTCGTTACCCGTCTCAATGCGTTCTTCAACGTATGAATGCAGCGAGTTGAGCAATTCGTTGACGTTGGCATAACGTTCCTTTCCTTCGCTATCTTTCTGGTTTTCAGTCAGGTCACGCATCAGTCCGCTCTGTGTCAGCACTTCGGCAGTAAATTCGTAGGCATTGAGTTTATCTATCTGAAGTGCAAATGTTTCTATGAGCGACACAAAACGTTGCACTTTGTTTTGCGTTGCTGCCGACAGACCTGCTTCTGTCATAACCGATGGCGTAAGTGCTTCCCATAGTGGTATTTGCAAAGTGTTGGCTATGGCTATGAGGCGTTCTTGTGTGGTTTCGCCAATGGAACGGGCTGGCACATTTATTATACGTCTAAGTGCTTCGCTATCAGTATGATTGACCGTCAATCTAAGATATGCCAACACATCTTTCACCTCTTTGCGTTGATAGAATGCCAAGCCACCATATATTTTGTATGGTACGTTGCGTTTTCTGAGCGCATCTTCCAACACACGGCTCTGTGCGTTGGTGCGATACAATATTGCAAATTGGCTTGGCTTGAGTGCTTCGGTGCGCATACGTATCTGCATGTCTTTCACTACCATTGTGGCTTCATCGATGTCTGATGCTGCTGAGCATACACGTATGAGGTCGCCCTCTTCGCCTTCTGAGAATACAGTTTTTTTGAGCCTTCCTTGGTTTTTCTCAATAAGGCTATTGGCAGCATTTACTATATTTTGTGTCGAACGATAGTTTTGTTCGAGCTTAAACACTTTGAGGTCTGGATAGTCGTTTTGCAGTCCGAGAATATTTTCTATTCTTGCACCTCTAAATGAGTAAATGCTTTGTGCATCATCGCCCACCACGCAGATGTTGCGATGCTGCTCTACCATTTTTTTTACTATAATGTATTGAGCATGATTGGTGTCTTGATACTCATCAACAAGCAGATACTGAAATCTTTGCTGATAACGTTGCAATATGTCAGGGTGTTCTCTGAAGAGCAAGTGTGTATAGTAGAGCAGGTCGTCGAAGTCGAGCGCATTTGATTTTTTGCATTGCAAGGCATATTGTGCATATATCTCGGCTATGCGTGGGCATTTGCGACTTTTATCGCGCTCTATGTAGTTGACATCGTGTGCGTATGTTTCCGGACCAATAAGATCGTTTTTGGCTTGCGATATCGAGCTCAACACCAGTGAATCTTTGTAGGTCTTTTCATCAAGCTGCTTTTCCTTTACTATCTTCTTTATGAGCGACTTAGAGTCGGCTGTATCGTAAATGGTAAAGTCGCGACTCAGTCCCATAGCGTCGGCTTCAGTGCGCAGTATGCGAGCAAAAACGGAGTGGAATGTGCCCATCCAGAGTTGCCGGCTTTGCTCTTCGCCAACTATTGAGGCTATGCGCTCTTTCATCTCCCTTGCGGCTTTGTTGGTAAAGGTGAGGGCTAAAATGTTGTATGGTTTGACACCTTGTTGCAATAGATAAGCTATGCGCATAGTCAGCACACGTGTTTTGCCTGAACCAGCGCCTGCTATTACAAGTACCGGACCGTCAATAGTAGTTACAGCTGCACGTTGAGGTTCGTTGAGAGTGTCGAGGTAATTCATAATTGGTATATATTTTTTCGCAGTGCAAAATTATGAAATAAAAGGATACAGATAATACACAACCTAAAACTTA
>CAJONN010000244.1:4106-6765 GCA_905235955.1 uncultured Marinilabiliaceae bacterium | reverse complement strand
CGCTCCGTGCCAAAGGCGACAACCGCGAGGTGAAAATCGGGTTCCGTGCTTATTGTTGGAAGGTTATTTTGTTGGGTATATTTCTTTCGCCCCATTCTCGGGGCTTATTTTATGTACATTTTCACTTACGAAACTTGAAATATTTTTTTATAAATACGTTAAAATAGTAAATCTTTTTAACAGATACGTTCTATTTATATAAAAAAAAACAATAATGTGAATTTTGCACACATTTAAGTATTTTTTATTCAAAAAAACAACACATAATAGTACATTATGATATTTTTGTGCGTCTTTCTAAGAAAGGATGGAAAGATTTTCAACAAAAAGACAACAAACTTCTTATAATTATTATGCGAAAACTTTTATTGTTAATGTCTTTTATGGTTGTAGCATTTATTAGCGCAATGGCGCAATCTACTACCATAACCGGTACAGTTACTGGTGAAGACGGACTGCCCATCCCGGGTGCGGCAGTAGTAGTGAAGGGTACTACAGTTGGTACCATCACAGATGCAGACGGAAAATACACTATCAATGTGCCAAGCGAAGGCGAGACTCTTCTCTTCAGCTTTGTTGGTATGGTAGACCAAGAACAACCTATCGATGGGCGAAGCGTTATAGATACTTCACTTGAGTCTGACTGGGAAGAGATTGACGAAGTAGTGATTGTGGCCTACGGCTCATCGAAGCGTGGCGCACTCACAGGCGCTGTTTCACGTGTTGGCAGCGACAAAATTGAACAATCGATTGGTACAAGCGTAACTGGCGCACTTGAAGGTGTAGCACCGGGCGTACAGGTAAACAACACATACGGCGAGCCGGGCACATCACCAAGCATACGCATACGCGGTTTTGGTTCAATAAATGGTAGCAACTCTCCACTCATTGTAGTTGATGGTGTACCTTACAATGGTAGCATAGCTGATATCAACTCAAACGACATTGAGAGCATGACAGTGCTGAAAGATGCATCGTCAGCAGCACTCTATGGTCAGCGAGCATCTAACGGCGTTATACTTATCAATACCAAAGGTGCACAAGGTGGCAAGTCAGTTGTTACATTCAATGCCAATGTTGGTGTTTACACTCGTGGTATAAAAGAATATGAACGTCTTGATGCCGACGACTGGATGAAAATACAATGGAGAGGTATGAAAAATTGGGCCATTGACCAGAAGAAAAAGGATCCAGCCTCATACGCAACAGAAAATCTCATAGATAATCTTGTAAAATGCAATATATATGATGCTCCTAAGGATAAACTTTTTGATAGCGAAGGTAACCTTGTAGCAAGCATATTGCCTGGCTACGACGACCTTGACTGGGAAGATGCCATAGAACGCACAGGCAAACGACAGGAGTATGGCATGTCATACCAAAGCAACAACGAGAAGTACACTCTCTTTGCTTCGTTTGACTACCTCGACGAAGAGGGATACATCATCAATACTGATTACAAACGTTTCTCTGGTCGTATAAACTCCTCTATTTCACCTAAGAAATGGTGCAAAATAGGTGTCAACCTATATGGCTCACATGCTAAGCAAAACTACAACTCATCAGCAACTAGTAGTTACTACGCCAACCCTTTCTCTCAAACACGCTATATGGCACCAGTATACCCTATCTACGAACACAACGAAGATGGTACATACGCAATTGACGAAGATGGAAATCGGATATACAACACCGATGGAAATTATATGGACAACCGCAATATAGTATACGAGCGAAATACCGACAAGCAAGATATTGAGCGCTACAACCTCGATGGCACTGTGTTTGGCACCGTTTACTTGCCTCTTGGTTTCGACATAACAATAAAAGCCAACGAAAACCTCATCAACGAGAGTTCAAACCGCTACAACAACCCTGTTATTGGCGATGGCGCTGCCAACAATGGTCGTTTGCGTGCTTCGCATGACCGCGAACAGACTATCAACTTCCAGCAAGTTATCAACTGGGCACACGACTTCGATGTACACCATGCCGATGTGCTTTTAGCTCACGAAAGCTACCAATACCGCTACAAGTATATTGCGGGTATGAACACCGACCTAAGTGTCAAAGGCATTACTGTGCTAAACAACTTCAAATCAAACAACTACTTCGAAGGCGCTGACTCTGAAAATACTACCGAATCATATTTGAGCCGTGTGCGCTATAGCTACAACGACAAATATTTTGGCGAAGCTTCGTTCCGTACCGATGGTTCTTCACGTTTTGCTGCCGATAGCCGTTGGGGTCAGTTCTTCTCAGTAGGTGGTGCTTGGGATATTTCGCGCGAAGATTTCCTTGTCAACAACGAATATGTCGACTTCTTGAAGTTGCGTGCTTCGTTTGGTCAGGTTGGCAACAACGCTGGCATCAGCAGCTACGCATCGCAACCACTCTATGCACTCGACAAAAATGGCAACCAAGGTGCACTCTTCATAGAGCAGCTTGAAGCCGAAAAACTGAAATGGGAAACTACTCAAACCATAGATGTAGCACTTGAAGCTCGTCTGTTTAGCCGCCTCAACATCAATGTAGGTTGGTTCAACAAAACCTCGCGCGACCTTCTCTTCTCTGTGCCTCTGCCATCATCAGCTGGTGGCGTAGTAACATCAGGCAGCGTAACTCTTCAAAAATATGAAAACATTGGTCGGGTGCAGAA
>CAJONN010000244.1:0-4022 GCA_905235955.1 uncultured Marinilabiliaceae bacterium | reverse complement strand
CCTAACGGCGAAGATATAGCCAGTGGCATACGTAGATACTCTGAAGGACACTCTATATATGAGTTCTACACTTATCATTTCGTAGGCGTTGACCAAATAAATGGTAATTCACTATATGAATTAGATCCTAAGCATGAGGATGAGGATCCTAATACCGTAGAGATAAATGGCAAACGATACACTACCCAAACAACATACGCCAAGCGCGACTGGCGTGGCAGTGCACTGCCAAAGGTATATGGCTCGTTCCATACTACAGTTACTTACGGCGGATTGTCGTTCAACGCATTGCTTACCTATCAGCTTGGCGGCAAAGTATACGATGGTGCCTATGCCTCTCTGATGTCAACATCAGCATCTTCAGCTTCAGCATTGCACAAAGATATACTCAAATCATGGAACGGCACACCTGAAGGCATAGAAGAAGATTCGCCCAACCGCATCGACAAAGATGGAATACCTGTTGTAGACCACTATTTGAGCCAAGACAACAATGCTATATCTGACCGTTGGTTGATTGATGCCAGCTATCTCGTACTCAAAAATATCAACATCACATACTCGTTGCCAGGTGCTTTGGTTAGCAAGCTCGACCTCGAGAGCATTAGCTTCAGTGCTGGCGTTGAAAATGCACTTACACTCACCAAGCGTCAAGGTCTCAACCCACAATACAATTTCAGTGGCGGACAAGACGACACCTACACTACACCCCGAATATTCAACATCGGAGCTACTATAAAGTTCTAATATAAACAACTAAAGAAAAGAAACATCATGAAACTAAACAATATATTGATGGCAAGTGTGAGCACAATACTCGCACTGAGTAGTTGCTCTGAAGACTTTTTGGAGACAGCTCCTACCGACTCAATAAC
Source organism: uncultured Marinilabiliaceae bacterium (assembly GCA_905235955.1). Lineage (GTDB taxonomy): Bacteria > Bacteroidota > Bacteroidia > Bacteroidales > Marinilabiliaceae > W3P20-009. Next base: position 3,147 of record CAJONN010000244.1, on the reverse strand, counting down.
CCCCGAATTGGTATATAGCAATACAAACAACGTAAAAGCTGCAGTGAATGGTATAGCATATATGATGCGTAGGCAACAATCAGCTTTTAGCCAAGGTTTTTGTGGCGAGAATGCTATCATATCTATCTTCAACGAATATCCTTCGCAGGAGTTCAGATACAATCAAATGGCTCAGGGATGGAAGCCCATTATGAATGGGGAATACTACACTCGCAACAGTAGCACATATTGCACATACCCATGGGCATACTACTATCAAATTGTAGCTCAGGCCAATGCCATTATTGCCAATGTTGATAAAGCTGAAGGCAAACAAGACGACAAAGACTTCTACAAAGCACAAGCACTAACCTTCCGTGCCTATGCTTTTACCAAGCTCCTCGAAATATACACACCACGTTGGACTGATGTCAAAGATGACACTAAAGGCGTAGTGTTGCGCCTCGACGAATCATTGGGCGACCATCCACTCTCTACCGTTAAAGAGTGCTATGACCAAATATATACTGACCTTGATGAAGCTATAGCCCTCTTCACATCAAGCGAAACCGATAGAGAAATAACTGACATTTGGGTGCCAAATATCAACGTAGCACACGGCGTTTATGCTCGCGCTGCACTTCATAAGCAGGACTATCCCAAAGCCCTCGAGAATGCCAAACTTGCTCAAAAAGACTACAAGCTTATGAGCAACAGCGAGTACATAGCAGGCTTTGCCACACCTACAAGTGAATGGCTCTTTGGCAGCTATGATAGCCCTGAAGAGACAACCTACTATTGGTCGTTTGGCAAACAATTCTCATGCAATGGCAATGATGCAACTAAAACAAAATATGGTGCAGGTGCCATCGAAAAGGAACTCACTGACCGCATGCCTGTCAACGATGTGCGCATGAGCCTCTTCCTCACAGCCGACAAATTTGAAGGTTTTGATCTTACAGATAAAACTGTGATGAATCAAACCTATGGTTATATTGTAAGCGATGATGCATGGGATGTAGCACGAGAATATTGCAATTCAATGACACCAGTTGGATATAATAAGCCTTATCAATCTGGATACTACTATTTGGGTGCACAACTCAAATTCTGGGTATTCGACACACCCGGCGTATCATACGTGCCATTTATGCGTGTTTCAGAAATGGTGCTGATAGAGGCTGAAGCTAACTACTTCATTGGCAATGAGAGCGATGCACAAGCTGCACTTGTTTACCTCAACGCAGAGAGCGGACGCAACCCAGAATACACTTGCGACAAAACTGGCGACGACCTCTTCCAAGAGATAGTTGACTATCGCGAGCTCGAACTTTGGGGCGAAGGTTTCAACTGGTACGACATCAAACGTTGGGGCAGAGATATTGTTCGCAAATCGTTTGCCGAAGGTGGTAATTGCCACGTAGCAACTGCTGGAGAAGTAAAAGCTAATGAACACGACCAATGGACTTGGAGAATACCTGAATTAGAAACATTATACAACGGCGCAGTAAGAATAAAATCAGAGCTGATAACACAACAAAACCTTTTCATGTGAGAGCCATACTCAGAAATATTTCTGGGTGTGGCTCTTTTGATATAGCTCAAAAACGGATGTATGGTACATCGTTAGCACGCCGTGACCGAGTTCGTGAGCGATGTAGGCGGTTTGGGGATTGTTATAAATAAATCCAAAGTGCCAACCAACTGGCATATAACTGCCTATTATGTCGCGAGTCGGATTGCCGTCGTCGTCGAGTTTTTCGATATCATCAACAAAGAAGAGATAGAAGTCGTCTGGATTGAAATCAACTCGGCTTTTCAGTTCATCAATAACTCTGCGTTGGTCATCGTTGTAAGCACGGAGGCGGCGTGTGCCACCGTGGATAGTGGATTTATTGGGTAATATGTGGCGGTGGCGAAGCATCATTTTATTGATTTTATGGCATATAAATGCTATTTGTTTCTTTTTGAAGTTTATAAACAATGCCTTTCTTGTTTATTAACGTCTGAAAACGAATAAACATATATTTCTGACGAAAATAGCAATTTAGAGGGAGGCTTTCTGACGAAAATGGTGGAATAAAGACCATCCCATATTTATTGGTATGGTTGGATGTAATTTTTACTTGCTTATAATCAACTATGCCCGATAACTCATCAACATGACAATAATTAAATGAATAGTTGAATGGAATGTTATTGTTGAAACCATCAGAAGACTCAATATTCAGCGTAAAATCGCTAATACAAAACAAAATATAAGATATAGGTTTAGGACTTTCCAACACTATTTTTCTTGGCATGTAAATAGTATCAGAACTAAGATTGATAATTTTCAAATAGATAGAATCAATATTGTTAGTTGATAACTCTATTCTCATAATAGAACTATCTTTTACAACATCATTAGAATATTTATCTATCATCATCTGATTGAATGATAATAGATCTTTATCTTGCGAAAATATTTGTATAGGCATCAATAAACTAATTATTGTAGCCAGCTTCGTTATAATTATTGTCCTTTTCATATTGTCTGAATTTCAGTAAATCACGCTTATATTTTTCTATAAATTTGAAATATTCATCTTGTTTCGTTTTAGAAAAGCCACCAAACATTGTTCCATATTCTATACACCAATGGTATACAGATAATTCATCACGAACATAATTTGTTGGCTTATATTCATATTCAATTGATGGATATATTATCGTTATGTCAGCCTTCTCTAAGACATATTTTACAAAATCGTCATGTAAATCAGGCGAATATTCGGATACGTTCAAACTGAATAAGTTTCTTGCGATACAATACTCATCAAAAATATCATCAAAATCAGATTGCCCTCTATTTATAAGAGCATCGACTTGTTCTGCCGAAGAGAAATGGAATGTATTTTCTTTCGTATATTTTTTACTTATAGAAAATATCTCATTCCCATTGACCAATCGATATTCAAATATTTTCAAAGCATCATTAATTCTATGCAAATACTCATGAAAGAGAGAGATAGCAACGTCAGGTTTTGTGTATTTATCGTTGGCGCCAATTGTAATCACACCATTTGAATAAGAAGAAAATTCTGCTTTTGTAAACTTGACATTTTCATTGTTCAGTATGTTTATTTCATGCGTCAAGTTTGTTATATACTTTCTATATCTATACTT
>CAJONN010000243.1 GCA_905235955.1 uncultured Marinilabiliaceae bacterium | reverse complement strand
CGTTTTTAACGCTTCGCTACGATAATTTTCTTAACGCTCCGTGCCAAAGGCGACAACCGCGAGGTGAAAATCGGGTTCCGTGCTAATTGTTGGAAGACAATTTGTTGGTTATATTCTTTTCGCCCATTCTTATAGCTTATTTTCTGGGCATTTTTTACTTGCGAAACTTGAAGAAATATTCTGAAAACAAGCCCTAAACAGACGAAAGTTGAGAAAATAAGAAAAGTTTTTTGCAAAAAGAGAGAGAGTAAAAAGCCAAACCATTTGCAACAGAGAAAATAAAATAGTATTTTTGCGCCCGAAAATCTGTATTGGCTTTTGTTAAGTGATACAAAAAAAATAGAGTATCCGCCTGCAGGTGTAACTTAAAATGTTATAGCAAAAATGTACGCTATTGTAGAAATTGCTGGACAGCAGTTCAAAGTAGAAAAAGACAGAAAGATTTTTGTCAATCGTCTGTCGCAGAACGAAGGTGATAGTGTTGAATTCGACCGCGTTCTTCTCATTGACAACAACGGAGCCGTAAAAATTGGTGCTCCTACCATCGAAGGTGCTAAGGTTACAGCCAAAGTACTCGAACATCTCAAAGGCGACAAGATTATTGTTTTCCACAAAAAACGTCGCAAGGGTTATGAGAAGAAAAATGGCCACCGTCAGTATCTCTCTCAGATCCAGATAGAAAACATTCTGGGTTAATAGTATTTAGTTCACTGATTTTAGAAACTTAGCTTTTACCTTGAAACATAGGTAAGCGCAAAAGATAAGAAAAAATGGCACACAAGAAAGCAGTAGGTAGTTCAAAGAACGGCCGTGAATCAGAGAGCAAACGTCTGGGCGTTAAGCTCTTCGGCGGTCAGTTTGCCAAAGCAGGCAACATCATCGTTCGTCAGCGTGGCACACAACACCATCCGGGCGACAACGTTGGCATAGGCAAAGACCACACTCTCTTTGCACTTGTTGACGGCATTGTGACTTTCCAGCGTAAGAGAGACGACCGTTCGTACGTGTCTGTTGTTCCTGCTGAGTAAAGTCTACTCCCCAAAACAAACAGATTAACGCTCCTGCTTTTGGTACTCGTGAGTAGCAAAACAAGGAGCGTTATTTCTATTTAAAAATATTCAGAATAAAATGCTTACACTCAAACAAATACAAGAGCAAACCGACTTGGTAATAGCCGGCTTGGAAAAGAAACACTTTGCTGGCGCCAAAGAGGCTATTGCAAAAGCCATAGAAATAAACAACCGTCGGCGCGAAGCACAAAAGAAGTCAGACGAAGCATTGGCCGAAAGCAAAAAATACGCCAACGAAATAGGCGCACTCATGAAGCAAGGCAAAAAAGAAGAAGCCGAAGCTGCCAAAGTCAATGTAGCCAAACTGAAAGAGAAAATTGCCGAATATGGCGATGCACAGAAAAAAGCTGAAGATGAGCTCACCGCACACCTGTGCACCATACCAAACATACCTTACGACCTTGTGCCTGAAGGCTCAGCTGCTGAAGACAACCTCGTAGTAAAATCGAGCTTGCGCGAATGCAAAGAGGGCGACACAGTTGGCAATTGGAACACAGTGCCTAACAACACCGAAGCTAAACTGCCACACTGGGAATTGGCTAAAAAATATAACCTTATCGATTTCGACTTGGGTGTAAAGATAACTGGTGCAGGCTTCCCCGTATATGTAGGCAAAGGCGCACAACTACAACGCGCCCTCATCAACTTCTTCCTTGCCGAAGCCAACAAAGCAGGCTACACTGAAATAATGCCTCCTACCGTTGTAAACCAAGCATCGGGCTATGGCACAGGTCAGCTACCCGACAAAGAGGGACAAATGTATCATTGCGAAATAGACGACCTCTACCTCATTCCAACAGCTGAAGTACCAGTAACCAACATCTACCGCGATGTTATTCTCGACGAAAAACAACTCCCTATAAAAAACTGCGCCTACACACAATGCTTCCGCCGCGAAGCAGGCTCGTATGGCAAAGATGTAAGAGGACTAAACCGCTTGCACGAATTCTCAAAAATAGAGATTGTACGCATCGACAAACCCGAACACTCAAAAGAGAGCCATCAGGAGATGCTTGACCATGTAGAGGGATTGCTCAAGAAACTTGAGTTGCCATATCGCATCTTGCGTTTGTGCGGTGGCGACATGTCGTTTACAGCTGCCATTTGCTACGACTTTGAGGTGTATAGCGAAGCTCAACAGCGTTGGCTCGAAGTAAGCTCTGTTTCCAACTTCGACACCTATCAGGCCAACCGCCTCAAATGCCGCTATCGCACAGCCGACAAAAAAGTTGAGCTATGCCACACACTCAATGGTTCGGCACTTGCATTGCCTCGCATTGTAGCTTCGATACTTGAGAACAACCAAACTGAAAAGGGCATCCGCATACCAAAGGCACTTGTGCCTTACACAGGCTTTGAATATATCGACTAATACAAAGCATTCATAACTGAAATAGGAGATAAACATTGTTGGTGTTTATCTCCTATTTTTATTTAGTAACTACTCTTTCTTTAGCCCAATTTTATTTCCCAAAAATCATCTCAGTTTCGCAAGTAAAGAATGCAATAGCAATTCTATTGCGCCTTTATTCAAATGTTATAAATAAGTCATCATCTTTCACCTCAAAATATACATTGTTGTATGTACCTTGTGTTATTTCAATGATGAATTGAAATATTGTT
>CAJONN010000242.1 GCA_905235955.1 uncultured Marinilabiliaceae bacterium | reverse complement strand
TGAGCGAAGCGAGTTAAAATCGTTTAGCGTAGCGAAGATAATTTTTAGCGGAGTGGCAACAGCGACGAGTTCTTTTTGTTACTTTTTCTGTCGGAAAGACCCGAAGATGATTGAGCGTAGCGAGATAAAAAGTAAAAGACTAATGAAAAAGCCGTGTTTGGAATTTTGTTTGCAGAATATTTCTACTTGCGAAACTTGAGATATTATAAAAACTAATATTCTTGAGAAGAGTCTAAAACCATAATAGTTCTAAGGCTATTCATTCCAATATTTCCACGCTGCTTCAGCTTGTAAATGCAACATTTCCAGACCATTTTTTATAGTCGCACCTTGTTGCTGCGCTTTACTCAAGAAGAGCGTAAGTTCAGGATTGTATACAAGGTCGTATGCCAAATGTTTGCAGGTGAGGAGCTGATAAGGTATATTTGGATATGTATCTACATTAGGGAATGTGCCAAGTGGCGAGCAGTTGACTATAACTTTATTTTTATCCATTACTTCGGGCGTAAGATCGGCGTAGGTAAGCTGACCATCTTTGGCTGTGCGCGACACAAAGGTGGCATTTATGTTGAGTTTGCGTAGCATAGCACTTACAGCTTTCGATGCACCACCTGTGCCAAGTATTAGGGCATTGGTGTGCCACGGCTTGAGCAGTGGTTTTATTGAGTTGTAAAAGCCATAAATGTCGCTATTGTAGCCTTTGAGATGTATGCCTTGGTTGGTACGGCTTATTTTTATCACATTTACGGCACCTACTATTGCAGCCTCTTCGTCAAGAGCACCAAGAAATGGTAGTATCTGTTGCTTGTATGGTATGGTAACGTTGAGTCCGACTAAATCTGGATTGTTATTGATAAGTGTTGTTACTTCATCTATATTGTCAAGCTGATAAAGGTTGTAACATGCATCGATATTTTCGTCTGAGAATTTTTTGGTAAAGTATTTTTGTGAAAACGAATGAACGAGTGGTTTGCCTATTAGTCCGTATTGTTTCATAATGTTTTTTATGATTAAGTAGCTTATTATCAGTGTTGTGATTCTGATAATTGGATTTTATACTTTTGTAGCATTTGTTCAATATAGGGGTCGCTTAGCAGATGACGTATGCTATCTTCTTCAGCAGCATCGTATATCACATCTTTGTTGTTTTGTGCTACTTGCTCTAATGTTTTTAGAGCAGTTTTGTATTTGTGCATAAAACAATATTGCACCACAAATGTTATAAACTGAAAAGCCGGATACGACTTATATTGTTTGTGTTCCTTAAGAAAATATTCTATACTTTTAACGCTATATATTGATATATATAGTCGCATAGCTTCATGCCAAGCCAAAACATTGTTGGGCGATAGACTGATTCCGTCAATTATGTCGCAATAGGCACCTGTCTTGTCAAGTGAGTTGCATTCAGCTTGTGCTCTTGCAAAATAATATTCTGACACACAAGCATTTGTACCTATCAACTTAGTAAGCACTCTGATGGCCTCTTTGTTGTCGTTTAGTTCTATACAACATAATGCGTAGCCGTAGTATAGAGTGTCGTTGTTGGGCGATTTGCTGCGTATGTTGCTGATGGCTTTTTTGTAGAATCGGCGAGCGAGGTCGAAGTTTCCAAGTTCCCACCAACATTCACCTATATATTGCATCACTGAGCTATCAATTTTGGCATTAGATATGGTGAGTGAGGCGTATTCTATATAGTTTTCAAGTGCCTTGTTATACTGTGCAAGGTTCATATATGCATTGCCCATGTTGAAGTATGGCTCGGCGTACTCCGGAGCTATGGTTGTGGCTGTAGTATATGCATTTAGTGCTTTGTCAAATTGACTTTCGTTGCTATATATGATGCCCAAGTTGTACCAAGCTGTTGGATAGAACGGATTTTTGTCTACAAGAGTTTCGTATGTTGTTCGTGCCTCATTTATCATGTTGGTTTTTTCGTAGGCATAAGCCAATTCAAAAAGAGCTTCTGCGTCATTCGGATACTCTTTTACATACGGTATCAAAAAGCGCTTGGCCTCTTTATGTTTACCAAATTGGTTGAGATTGAGTCCTATTTCGTAGCTCATATCTTCGTCTATTTGGCAAGCTTGGTCGAAATACTCAATGGCTTTGGGCATGTTTTTTTTCTTCAGCTCGAGCCATCCATACGATATGTAATAATCAGGGTTTTCAGTAGCTGACGATGGTATTGTTGCAAGTATGTTGGCTGCTTTTTTGAGTTCATTATTGTCAATGCAAATGCGAGCACTGAGCAATAGTAACTCTATAGAATCTGGGTGAAGTTGCAGAGCGTATTCTACCAATATGCGTGCATCGTTCGGACGAGCTTCTTGCGTAAGGTAGTCGTATGCATCTTCGGTTTCGGATATGTCGATGTAGGGCGAGTTGGAGTGTTTTACCTCGCTCAGAATGAGTTCTACATATTCGGGGTTAATTATGTCGCCGTTGTATTTTTCCATTGAGATGCAAAGTTAATCATATTGATAGAAAATGACATCTTTAATCAATGGCTTTTTTGTTTCTCAAATTCAAACTTATGCTTCTTAAGTTTCGCAAGTAGAAATGTACTACAAATTAGTCCACAAATACGGCTTTTATTAGTCTTTTACTTTTTCTGTGCCGACAGAAAAAGTAACAAAAAGAACTCGTCGCTGTTGCCACTCCGCTAAAAATTATCTCCGCTACGCTAAACGATTTTAA
>CAJONN010000241.1 GCA_905235955.1 uncultured Marinilabiliaceae bacterium | reverse complement strand
AAATCGTTTTTAACGCTTCGCTACGATAATTTTCTTAACGCTCCGTGCCAAAGGCGACAACCGCGAGGTGAAAATCGGGTTTCGTGCTAATTGTTGGAAACAATTTGTTGATTATATTTCTTTCGCCATCTCATGGCTTATTTCCTGTGCATTTTTCTATTTGCGAAACTTGAGTAAAAATAAAAAAAATGCGCTTATTAGCGGTCAGTAAATGCCAATAAGCGCGCTATTTTTTTTATTAATGTTTCCAGCAAACGATGTTTTATTTTACAAGTTTGTTGGTAGCCGTATCAGGGAATACGAATGTGGGGCGGAATGTTTTTGCTTCGTTGTAGTCAACAATAGCATAAGCTATTATTATCACTACATCGCCAACAGCTACTTTGCGTGCAGCAGCGCCATTAAGACAAATGACGCCTGAGCCGCGTTCGCCTTTGATAACGTAGGTTTCGAAGCGTTCGCCATTATTGTTGTTTACTATCTGAACCTTCTCATTCTCCAATATATTTGCGGCATCCATCAAATCTTCATCGATAGTGATGCTGCCAACATAGTTCAAGTCTGATTCAGTAACCCGAACATTGTGGAGTTTCGATTTTACAACATGTATAAACATAGGTATGGTGCTTTACTTCTTGTAGCAAATATTATCTATGAGGCGCACTTTGCCAGCATAAACAGTGATGCAACCAACCACATAGTTGGTGTCGTTCCAGTTGGCAATATCTTGCAGTGTAAGTCCGTCGACAATGCTGTAATACTCCACCTCGAGTCCGCCAAAACTGTTTATTTGGTTAGTAACCCACTCTATTGTTTGCTTAGGGCTAAGTTCCTTCATCTTCTCTACCGATGCTCTGAGAGTGGCAGCAATGTGTGGTGCTACACTTCTAAACTGTTCAGTGAGCAAAGTGTTGCGCGAGCTTACTGCCAATCCGTCGGCTTCGCGCACGATGGGGCATGGCACTATTTCGATGTTTAGCTGCAAGTCGGCTACCATTTTGCGTATGATGGCCAATTGCTGAAAATCTTTTTCGCCAAAAAAAGCCTTGTCGGGTTCAACAAACATAAAAAGTTTGCTTACCACTTGTGCTACGCCATTAAAATGTCCGGGGCGATATTTACCTTCCATTACTTCGGCAATTGCACCAAATGAGAATTGGCGTGTATCAGGTTCGGGGTAAACCTCTTCAACCGATGGTGCAAAAACTACGTTGGCTTTGGTATTGTTGCTAAGCAATGCAGTGTCGGCATCGAGGGTGCGCGGATATGTGCGCAAATCGTCAGGGTTATTAAACTGCGTAGGGTTTACAAAAATGCTAACTACCACAAACTGACACTCGTTACAAGCTTTGTTGACCAAAGAGAGGTGTCCGTTGTGCAGAGCTCCCATAGTGGGAACGAGTCCGACCGTAAGTCCGTCTTTGCGAGCTTGAGCAACGGCCGTTTTCAATTCGGCTATAGTTGTTACTATCCTCATTGTTTGTTGTTTAATGTTGACTCTGGTGAGTCGGGTCTTGCAATTGATGATTTTCTCTACTTTAAAATCGTGCAAATGTATCAAAAAATATATATGTAGCTATTTAAAAATTCATAAAATCTGAATAGCATGACTCTTTATGCGAGTGTAAAAATAGTGTTTCTGACCAATCGTTGAAAGTGAATTAGGATGGTTAAAAAAAAGCATCGTAGGATGCAGATGGTAACAACTTGCTATCTGAAGCGTAAATAAATTTGTTTTTTTGATATAAATGCCGAAATTGCATTTGATAAATATTTTTTTCCGAGATATGAATAAGACATTTATGGAAGAGGCAATACGCCTTGCAAATGACAATGTTGACAACGGAGGTGGCCCGTTTGGTGCTGTAATAGTGAGAAACGGAGAAATAATAGGTAGAGGAGTAAACAGAGTAACAGCCAATAACGACCCAACAGCTCATGCTGAAGTGTCGGCCATACGCGATGCCACCAAAAACATAGGAACATTTGACCTCACAGGTTGCGAGATATACACATCGTGCGAACCATGTCCGATGTGCTTAGGCGCCATATATTGGGCACGGCTCAAACATATTTATTACGGCAACACACAAGCCGATGCTGCCAAAATAGATTTTGACGATAGCTTTATATATCGCCAAATAGAGAAGCCAATAGGGCAGCGTCAAATACCAGAAGAGCCCTGCTTGCACAATGAGGCAATAAAAACATTTGAAAAATGGCAAAATAAACAAGATAAAATCCCATATTAGGTGTAATAAGTTTATTTTCTTATATTTGCATAAAAACAACCTCCAATACTATGAATAAGACTCATGTAACATGTGCCGTGATAGTGAAAAATGGTATGGTATTAGCTGCTAATAGAAACGAAAAAGTTAGTAACTCTGGTCAGTGGGAATTTCCGGGAGGCAAATTGAGAGAGAAAGAGACGTATGAAGATTGTGTAGTGCGAAGAGTATACGAAGAGCTTGGGCTTAATATAAGTGTATGTGAAGCACTTGCATCTTTTGAAGTAGAAACAGCTGATGGACGACTATTTGAAATGCATCCATTTCTCACCGAAGTGGTAGATGGTAGAGCCATATTGGTAAATCATTCTCGGGCAGAATGGTTTTTGCCAATACAACTAATGCGTTTGGCTTGGCCACAAACCGACGTTCCGATAGTGGAAGAGATAATATCAAGGGCAATGATGAATGGTAAAATATTATAA
>CAJONN010000240.1 GCA_905235955.1 uncultured Marinilabiliaceae bacterium | reverse complement strand
CGAGTTCTTTTTGTTACTTTTTATTTCGCTTCGCTCAATCATCGTTGAGTCTTGCGGAAAGACCCGAAGATGATTGAGCGTAGCGAGATAAAAAGTAAAGACTAATGGAAAAGCCGTGTTTGGAAATTTGTTTGTAGTACATTTCTACTTGCGAAACTTTAATATGAGGAATACGCCTAATTTTTGGGCACAACAAATACAAATCGGGCACCATCTTTATACGAGTCATCGTACGTAACATCGCCACCAAGCTTATGAGCTATTGTCTTGCACAAATTCATGCCCAATCCTATGCTATGTAGGTCAGCATCAAGTTTGTCATAACGCTCAAAAATATACTCAATCTTATCTGGTGGCACTCCCAAACCAGTATCAGTAACAGTAAACACTACTTTATCAGGGTCTTTGGCAGTACAATTGAGTTCTATGTAACCTTTTTCAGTGAATTTAGTCGCATTTTTAAGCAGCTGAACAAGCACTTCGCGAACAAGCTTGGCATCAGTATTGAGCGTAAAATCACTCTCCATATCAGTGCTGAAACGCATCTCAACCTCATCGCGTTTGTATCTCGATGCTGTTTTGATTGACATTTCACAAAGACTTAGGCACATAACGCCTTTTTTGATAATAGAAAAGTCGAAACTCTCAATATCAGATACTTCCAAAATATTGCTCACAATATCGGTTATTGCGTCAACATTTTGTCCTATTCTGAACGACAGACTGCGTTTCGACTCATCATCGAGCTGATTTTTAGGGTCGAGTATTATCTCTGAAAAGCCCTGAATAGCATTGAGCGGTGCGCGTATTCCGTGCGAAATATTGTGAATAAAATGTGCTTTTGCCATGTCTGACGCTTCGGCACGATCTTTGGCCATTTTGAGGTTTCGCTCGTTCTGCCTAAGTATTTCACGATCTGCTATTAGCTGTTTCTCAGACTCTTGCAGCGTCTCTTTCATTCGTTTTATTCTGAAATAATATATCAGCACAACAATGAGCGACACTACAACTATCACAAAGAGCAAAACTACAACAATAACAATAGTTTTGTATTGATTATAAAACGCCTCTAATGTCAGCTTACTATTAATCAGTATAGTACCTTCGGGCAGCTTTGCTTCATCAAGTCCAAGCCTATTAACAATGTTCATATCAAACTGATAATAGTTTGGAAAGCGATAGATATATGGCTCAATATCAATATTTTGATCAATCATCTCATAGGCGAGCAACGATGGGTGAAGCATACGCACATCGTGCCAATCGTAAATAGGCATACAGCCGCCCAAAGCCCAGCTGCCCAGTCCGCGCCCCGTAAGTGTAAGCACAGGTATATCTTTTATTGGCTCAAAAAGCTTGTAGTCGCTACTGAGCGAAACTGTTCCATTTTTGTCATAACGCCAAATAGTATAGAGCACAGCCGAGTTGCTTTTGAGCGCAGCAACCTGACGCAGAGCACTTTGTGAGTCGTCGCAACTACCATCTATCTCTTTTATAGAGAATTGCGGAAAATTCTTTTTTATCTCCTCTACACTATATTTTAGCATACTATAGCCACTATACGAATTGTCGCCAATCACCGCTATAGAGTTTACTTTTGGAAAGAGATTTTGCGCTACAAGCATTGCCTCTTTCACAGCATACTCGTAGTAATAAAGCATCTTGACGTTGAAAGGCTTTATCAAATCCATAATATCGACTACCGTTTTTCTGTTGTCGGTACTGCGCTTAATAACCGGGATGTCAAGAAAATCGGCACAAGCAGCATAACGTTGCGAAGCTATGAGACACACAGGCACCTTGCGCCACTTATCGCTCTCTTGCGACAAAAAACAAACCCAAGCCTCCGGACCATACAAAATAACGAGTTTAGGATTGGCGTGTCGCTCCAAAATGTTGTTCATTGCATCGAGCCACTGCGCATGTGTATCCATATTGCTGCAGTTCATTGTTTCAATAACCACATCGCATTTACCGCCCAATTTTATATATTCAGCAGTAAAATCGTTGGTAAAAGCATTGGAGTAATACGTATCGGCGTTGTACGAACAGATGTAAAGAATCTCATCCTCTTGCACTTCTTGAGCCGAGGCTGATGTAAGAAAATTTATTAAAAGTAAAAACAGTAGTAAGCGTCTCATATTCAGGGTAAAAATATATACTATTAAAAGTAAATTCTAATTATTATCTTCAGCAAACCATTCAGCAAACGAGGTAGCTGTTTCATGTAGTCGTAAGCTATGCAAAGATACTGATTGTGGAAGTCGGCTTTTTATTCTTGCAGCAAAATCGCAAACCATATTTTCGCACGTAGGCTGATAATCGACTTCATATATACGCTCAGCCAAGCCATTAAGTTGTGATGCTTGCGGAGTTCCTTTGCGCACAAGCATAGCATGATCAAGCCGGTCAACTACCTCCTCTTTCACAATAGTTTTCAGCACACTAAAATCCATAACCATACCATATTTTGGTGATGAGGAATCAGCTTCTGGTGTTCCCTTCACTGTAACAAACAGCCTATACGAGTGCCCATGTATATTCCGACAAAGTCCATCGTAGCCACCCAACAGATGTGCCATTTCAAACGAAAACTCTTTAGTAAGACGTATTACCGACATGTTTTATTTATGATTAAGAAGAAAAAAGCCGAACATAATGTCCGGCTAATCTATAATTGCTTAAAAATAGAATAGTAAAAGTTATTAATTACCAAATGGATTTTC
>CAJONN010000239.1 GCA_905235955.1 uncultured Marinilabiliaceae bacterium | reverse complement strand
TCGGACCAATATTTCTTCCATTTGGTCTCGATGTCTTTGAAATTATATTCCATTGTTTTTCTATTTGCGCAAATAAAATCGGCTGCAAAGATACTAATTACTAACCAAAAGTTGAAAGGTTGGAGTTTATGAGCATAAAAAAAGGAACTGATAAAATATCGTTCCTTTTTTATATCTACTATAGATACAATGAAATGTGCGGCAAGCAATGTGTTACATCACAAGTTTGTAGCCCTTGCCGTGTACGTTGATGATTTCAACAGATGGGTCGTCTTTCAGATGCTTTCTGAGCTTAGTGATGTACACATCCATACTACGTGCATTGAAGTAGTTGTCGTCAACCCAAATAGTTTTCAGTGCTAAGTTGCGTTCAAGCACCTTGTTTGCATTGGCGCAAAGTAGTTTGAGTAGTTCTGATTCTTTTGTTGTCAGCTTTATAGTCTCATCGCCATGTGTGAGTTGCTGTTTTTGTGTGTCAAAAGCATATTGTCCCAAAACGTATGTTTCTTGTACGTTTGAGCTACCACTTGTGCGTCGAAGTATAGCCTCTATTCTCAGCAAGAGTTCTTCCATACTGAAAGGTTTGGTCAGGTAGTCGTCAGCACCTGCTTTGAACCCTTGCAGAATATCGTCTTTCATAGTTTTTGCTGTCAAGAATACGATAGGTACTTCAGTATTTACCAATCTTATCTCTCTTGCAAGTGTGAAGCCATCTTTTTTGGGCATCATAACGTCGAAAATACAGATGTCGTATTTTCCGGCTATAAATGCAGAGTAAGCCTCTTCGCCGTTGGCTGTAAGTGTTGTTTCGTAGCCTTTAGCTTGCAGATACTCGCTCAGCAATCCGCCGAGGTTCTCATCGTCTTCTGCTAATAGAATCTTGTGCTCCTTATTTTCCATTTTTACTATCTTTTAAAGGTAAAAATATATCGAATTTTGTTCCAATATTCAGTTCACTTTCTACTGTAAGTTGTGCACCATGCAGTTCTACTATGCTCTTTACGTATGCGAGTCCTAATCCAAAACCTTTTACATTGTGCACATTACCAGTTGGTACTCGGTAAAACTTATCAAATATACGATTTAAATTATCTTTGGATATACCTAAACCGTTATCTTTTATCGAAATGACTATTCCGTTGTTCAAATTCCATGTTTTGATGTATATCTTCAATGGTTCATCGGGCTTACGATATTTGAATGCATTTTCGGTGAGGTTGTATATTACGTTGGTGAAGTGTACCTCGTCTATGTATGCCTCGCTGTCGATGGCCTCTATTTGGCATATCATCTCGCCTCCAGCATTTTCTACTTGTAGTTTAAACGAGTTGGTTACGGCTTCTACAATCTCATTTACATCCATTGTTTTCCAGTTCATTTTGAGCCTGCCACTATCTATTGCGGCTATTGACAATATGCGCTCAACCATGTTGCGTTGGCGCTTGCACTGGTCTATTATTACTTTGCATTTTTTTACTACAGACTCTTTGGTAACTGGTATTGAGGGGTCCATCATTATTTCGGCTGCCATACCAATAGCTGCAATAGGCGTTTTGAACTCGTGCGTCATATTGTTGATGAAGTCGTCCTTTATTTCGTCTACCTTTTTTTGGCTAAAGATGATGACAAATGTGTATATCGATACGCCAAGCATCAGGAGTGTAAACAATATGGTAGGGATAAGTAGTCCGACTGAGTCAGCAAAGAATGTGTTTTGATTTGGGAAATATACGGCCAAATTGTTTAGCTTGGCGTGCACATCGTTCGGGAACATACGTTTGCGATAGATGGGCGAGTCGGCTTCAGGGTTGTAGCCGGGTGTGCATATTGTTATTTGGTCTTGCGAATTGTATACGGCAAATTCGTATGGTAGGTCGATGCCACTCTCGTCGAAGTTTTGCATTAGTAGAGCATCGAGGCGTTGTTGGTCTACGCGTTGCTCTATTGGCAAGTCTTCAAATACAGTGTGTATCAGCATGTGGCTCTGCTCGTTGATGCGGTTGCGCAATTCGTTCTGAATAGCAATCATTGCATTGGTGATAGGGTCGAGGTGCGATATGCGATTTACATCGGTTGTGCCATCAAGAACCGAAACGAGTGAGTCTTTTTTATAGGTGTTGAGACTAAAATGTCCGCTCATATCGAGGTCGAGCGAAATGTTGTAGTTGTCGTAGTTTTTTTTGATGTCGTCAGGCACAATATTTTGTTTTTTCATTTGCCTACGAAAAAGTGGTGACAAGTCGGTATCGTTGAGGCTATAGCTTGACCTTACTGCCGATATCTCATCGGTTTCAAGGCGTGCAATAACTTCATCGATACTTCTGCGCACCATTTGGTCGAAGTGGCTTTTCTTCAATTCAGATGCCTCCATTACCCAACGTGTTTGCATAATGATAAGACCGATGATAGCCATCGACATTATTGCACAAAGCCATAATATTAATTTCTTGCTTCGCATACGAACAAAGATATATATATTGTCACGTTTTTTGCAAGAAAAGAATAAAAAAATTAAAAAATAGTGGAAAAAAGGAGATGTAATTTTAAAAATATGAGCAAAATAAGAAACTTAAAACTTAAAACTTAAAACTTAAAACTTAAAACTTAAAACTTAAAACCTTAAGTTTCGCAAGTAGAAAATGTACTACAAATTTCCAAACACGGCTTTTTCATTAGTCTTTTACTTTTTCTTTCCGCAAGAAAAAGTAACAAAAAGAACTCGTCGCTGATGCCACTCCGCTAAAAATTATCTTCGCTACGCTAAACGATTTTAACTC
>CAJONN010000238.1 GCA_905235955.1 uncultured Marinilabiliaceae bacterium | reverse complement strand
TTATTATAAAAGAAAACTCACTATTTGCACAATGCAAGTAGTGAGTTTATTGGTGATACCGGAGGGATTCGAACCCCCAATCTTCTGGGCCGTAACCAGAGGCATTATCCAATTGTGCTACGGTACCATCCGTATATCTTTCTCTGAAAGACGATGCAAAATTACCTCTTTTTTGATTATCTGCAATAGTTTTGAATATTTTTTTTCAAACTTCTTCGTAGCTCTTTCATTAAAAAGCATAATTTTGCTATTTGTGAAAAAAAACGACCACTTATCATCTTGGCAACAAACAAAAACATATTGTGGCATAAGCACAAATTACTGCTTTGGCTTATGATGGCACTAATAATATGCGCCTGTAACACAACCAAATATGTACCAACCGACGAGCAACTACTCGACCGTGTAAAGATAAGTGGCGACCTTGGCGAAATGACGCACGACGAGATAATGGACTATGTGCGCCAGAAACCAAACATCAGAGTATTAGGCTTTTGGCGTTTGGGACTTCACGTCTACAATCTATCTGGCACAAAAGATAGCGGTTGGAACCGCTGGCTACGCACTATAGGCTCTGAGCCTGTAATATTTGACTCGGCACAAGTTGATCGCAGCCGTGAACAAATAAAACTATATGCACAAAGCAGAGGTTATTTCGATGCCATAGTAACCGACACAATATATAGCATCGGACGCCAAAAATGCGTTGTCGGCTACAACATCAAAGCTGGCCAAGTGTACAAAATAAGTCATTCTGGTTGGGCAGTACTCGACGACTCGATACGCCCAATAGTAGAAAACAGCATGCACCAAACCATTCTGAAGCCCGGTCTGCCTTTCGACTCAAACAAACACGATGAAGAACGCGCTCGCATAATGCGCATAATGCATCAAAACGGCTACTACAACTTCTCAAAAGAACACATCTACTTTATGGCTGACAGCACAGTGGGCGACCATCTGATAAGCGACAGCATCATAGTAATAAACGACATCGACCCACGCACCGAGTTGGCAACCATGCCACATAGGCAATATGTTATTGGCGACATCAACTTCAATATAATGAACACTGAAGAGATAGCGCAACACGTACAACCAACTGATACTGTTACATATAACGGAATGCGTCTGCATTTTGCACAAAAACCTATATTCAACAACCAGCTATTATCAAACTCGTGCTTCATAAAAAGTGGACAACTATACAACATACAAGATATAGAGCTGACACAACAACGATTCAACTCACTCAAACTCTTCAGAACCACAACAATAAAACTTGCTGAAGATTCACTCACAGCCATCAACGCTCAAACACCTGACAGCATCAAGGCGCAACGCACTATTGGCAGCCTCAACTGCAATATAGACCTCACAACAGGCAATCAGCAATCGTATAACGTTGATATTGAAGGGACTAACTCGAGCGGAAACTTAGGTGGTGCATTCTCAATAGGTTATAGCCACAACAACCTCTTTCGGAATGCCGAAGTGTTTGATATCAAGGTACGCCTTGCCACTCAAAACCAATCGGCACGCGATGGCAAAGAGCGATTTTTCACACTCGAAACAGGCATAGACATATCGCTAACTGTGCCAAATGTTATTGTACCTTTTGTTTCATCGTACAATAGACGCCGCAACCCCAACACTATATTCACTTCGGCCTATGACTATCAGCGCCGTCCAGACTTCACCAAGTCGGCAGTGTTAACCAAACTATCGTACACATGGCGAGGAACAAAATATGCCACACACACCTTTACACCAATAGAGATAAACGTAGTGCGCATACCCTACATAAGCGACAACTTCAGAGACTATATAAAAGATACATACTTACAATATAGCTATCAAGATCACTTCATCATGTCGCTCAACTACACATTTTTGTTCAACCAACAGAAAGTACGAAAATTGGGCACAGCATGGTACTTTCGTGCTTCAGCCGAAACAGCAGGCAACACACTATCGGCATTACTCAAAAACAGAACAGAGACCAACGATGGGTCAAAACATATATTCAACATCAGCTACTCACAATATGTCAAAACCGACCTCGAACTTAGGTTTCAACAGAGCGATATTTGGCAAAATCACTTTGTCTACCGATTGTTTGGCGGCATAGGTGTACCCTACGGAAATTCGCATTCTATGCCATTCGAAAAAAGCTATTTCGTAGGCGGAGCCAACAGCATCAGAGCGTGGCCAGTGCGCGGACTTGGACCGGGTAGCAGCAAACGCAACAATGAGCTAAAATATCACAACCAAATAGGTGATATACGCTTAGAGATGAATGCCGAATATAGATTTAAAATGGTATCGATATTGGAAGGTGCAATATTTGCTGATGCTGGCAATATATGGCTACTCAAAAAGTCGGCTCAAGACGATGCATCAACATTCAACTCAAACTTCTACAAACAGATAGCCTTGGGAGCTGGCATAGGATTGCGCCTCAACTTTGACTATTTCATCATTCGCTTCGATGCAGCCTCAAAAATGCGAGATCCGTCACAAGACTCAGGCAAACGATGGGTAATAGCTCGCGAACATTACAATTGGAACAAAATAAACTTCAACTTTGCTATCGGTTATCCGTTCTGAAAAGAGACACAGACATCAATTGTCTATAAAACCTCTTTTTCGTCATCCTACAAGTCTTTGATTAGTTTGCTACCAATTTCCCCAATTTCCGAATCTTGCGACGCGATAATCTTATCGGCAACATCGGCAATGCGCTGAAAATCGGCAGTTTTGGTCTTTTCGCTCATGTCGATCTCGCCTTTATCTTCGGTCATATTTATAAAACTATAAATAGTCATAATATTAATGTCGAATGCCGGTTGATAAGCACCTTCGTGCTTCTTCTCGTCGCGGAGCTGCACCTCCGAAATGAGCCCGCACTCGGTCAGTTCGCCAAGGATGTTGACCACCAGCAGCAGCGGAAGTTTCAGTTTCACAGATATTTCAGCAGCCGTGGGGGCTTTCTGTTTGTTCTCAAACTCCTTCACAATGCACGCGGTGATGTAGAGCGCAATTTTTCTTCGGAGCGAGATGCTGTATTTGCTGGTGTCGGAGTCGAGCGAGCGGGTGTGGTAATTCTGCGCGGCAAAGGCAATTTCGCAGCCGAGCATCACAATATACCACATCGTCTGCACCCAAACCAAAAAGAGCGGAATGGCGGCAAAACTACCATAAATGGCATTGTTTTTTGATATTCCTATCTGAAAATATAAATATATAAACTGCGTGGCTATCAGACCGATACCGGCGATTGTTCCGCCCAAGAGTGCTGGTCCGAAATTCACTTTCGTTACGGGCAAAATGAAATAGACGAGCGACAAACCGATGCACACAAGCAGACACGGCGTAATGGTGATGACGATTTGCCATACCTTCCTGAGCATCAGGTCGTTGTTGAAATATCCCGATGCCTCTATCATAAATCCGCTATATGCGGCGATGGCAATCACGGCAATGAGCACGATGGAGATGTAATCGCTGAATTTTCGGGCGATGGAGCGCGATTTTTTCGTCTCCCAAATCTGGTTGAATGCCGATTCGGCGCGCCCGATGAGTTTCATCACCGACCAGATGAGCATTGCCAAGCTGACACTCGCCAACAGCCCGTTTTTCATGCTGCTCAGATATTTATCAGCAAATTCGATAAGGTAGTCGGCAATCACCTCTTGCCCCTCGAGCGACGTGCGCAGCGACTCCATCAGCACATCGCCAAAACCGAATGCGTTGGCAATGCCGAATGCCATAGCAGCCAATGGCACAATGGCAAGCACGAGGTAATAAGTAAGAGCCGAGGCCTTGTCGGCGCAGCGGTCGTTTTCGAATTTATGTGCTGCCAACGCTATCACGCGCGCCACCGTCAGCAGCTGCGATTCGCGTTTGCTAAGGTCTTCATTGTGTATGCGCCACATATCCTTCTTTACGAAGTTGATGGCCTTGTTGAGCATCTCTTTTGCGTTCACGTCTTAATTTTTTATTGATAGGCAAATTTAACTCTAAATCAATAAATTGTAACGCAGATTGTATGGATTTTGTTAATTGGAAGTAGACTATTTCTATTCTCCATCTTTTTCAACACTTTTTTTCAGAATGGACAATGGTATCAGATCTTCTTGAGCACAGAATTTAGGTAAATACTTGACACACAAAGGTATTACAACAAAATATTCGAGCACAATAATGCTTGTAAATATTATACCTCGTCGCAACATTACATCAATATTCATACTTTTCATAATACTATGAAAGGCAAACAGAATGATATAGTGCGTACAAAGAACAACCACAGAATATCGACCAACATACGAAACAACAAAACTTTTGCTAAACTGAAAGTAATGATACAATATTTTTGAAAGTACCAATATTGTCAGCACTCCTACTGAACCAAAATAATATACCACAGAGGGCATCAGAACATTATTGGTGGCAAATCCGAGTTTTGTTATACCATCTGAACTACGAAAGAAAAGAACTGTAAGAGACAGTAACACAAGCAATAGCAAGTAACCTATATCTTTGGCACTTACACTCTTTTGATAAAAATAATCTGTTGCATTTTTCAGAAAATAACCCAAAAAGAAAAAAGGCGTTACTGTAAGACTGCAACAAAAATACGATAATGGTTTATCGGTTTCACCAATCGCCAATCCGCTCAATCCCGTTATTAAAGAGAGGAAAAACAAGCCTACCATCTTACTCTTTGAACTTTGGAATAGACTATTGGATATGATGAACAACAAATAGAAAATGACATTGAGTGAAAAGAGTGCTATCAAAAACCAAGTTGGACTCATATATTCAAACCATGATTTATCACCAAACCCTGTTATAGTCAACAATACCAATCTTATTGCTATGTATATGGCATTGAAGAAAATCAATGGAACTAAAAGTTTGTTTACTTTGCGCAACGAGAAATCAGCAAATCCGCCATAAGTTTTGAAAAAAAGTCCAGATAACAGAAAGTACAATGGCATTCTGGTATGACGTAAAATGGTATGAAAATAGAACCAAAAACTTGACGATTCGACACTCTCCTTTGAGGGTTCTATGCCACAATGCATCATCACTACCAACAAGATGCATATGCATATTCCCTTTGCAAAATCAATAAATTCAATTCGTGGCTTAGCTACCTGAGGTGCGACCTCATTGCTAACTACTGATTCATAAGAACTGCTTGCTTGTTAACATTTTATTTGTATCTTTCAAATAATTTAACACATTTATTATCAATATTTTATATATTTTCTATCTCGGCTTTTGACAGCCCAGTATATTTCACTATTACCTCCAATGGCAAACCATCAGCTTTCATACTCTTGGCTATTTCAAGAGTCTTTTGGCGCTCACCTTCTGCTTTACCTTCAGTACGACCTTTCTCTATACCTATAGCTTCGCCTTCGGCTAAACCTTCCTTG
>CAJONN010000237.1 GCA_905235955.1 uncultured Marinilabiliaceae bacterium | reverse complement strand
TTTTAACTCGCTTCGCTCAAACAGAAAATCGTTTTTAACGCTTCGCTACGATAATTTTCTTAACGCTTCGTGCCAAAGGCGACAACCGCGAGGTGAAAAACGGGTTTCGTGCTAATTGTTGGAAGGCAATATGTTGATTATATTCCTTTTGCCCTTTTGGGGCTATTCTACTTGCGAAAGTTGAGTTATTTATTCAGAAAAATATGATGGTGCAAATTTGCGTAAGTTGTAGTGGCTTGCCATTATCTCGCCGTATGCACCTGCTGAACGTATGGCAATAAGGTCGCCACGCTTAGTTTGCGGCAATACTACTGACTGTCCGAAGCAGTCTGACGATTCGCATACCGGACCAACTACATCGTATTGCTCGGTTGGAGCATCTGATGTGATGTTTTCTATCTTGTGATAAGCATGGTAGAGGGCTGGGCGAATAAGGTCGTTCATGCCAGCATCTACAATGGCAAATTTCTTCTTGCGTCCCTCCTTTACGTAGAGCACTTTGGTGATGAGCGAACCACATTGCGCAACTACTGACCTGCCAAGTTCAAAGTGCACCTCTTGTCCGTCGCGCAACTCAAGGAAGCGGTGGAATACGCTAAAATACTCTTCGAAGGTTGGAATGGCATGTTGGTCAGGGTGTTCGTAATCTATGCCCAAACCTCCGCCTACATTCACTATTTCTATTTTTATGTGGTTGGTTTCAAACCATTTTTGCAATTCGTTGATGCGCATGCAAAGCACTTGGAATGCGCCCATATCGGTTATTTGCGAGCCGATGTGGAAGTGCATACCTTTGAGCTCTATATTGTTGAGTTTCAGTATTTCAGCTACTACACTTTCGACCTCGGTGAGTCCTATACCAAATTTGTTTTCTTCGAGACCTGTGGTGATGTATTGGTGTGTGTGCGCATCGACATTGGGGTTGATGCGTAGTGCTACGGTAGCGCGTTTGTTCAACGAACCAGCTATTTCGTTTATTATCTGTACTTCAGGCAAGCTCTCTACATTGAAGCAACGTATGCCAGCTTCGAGTGCGAGGCGTATCTCCCAGTCGGCTTTACCTACGCCGGCAAATACTATGCTTTGTGGGCTGAAGCCGTTGTCTATGGCGCATTGCACTTCAGGTCCGCTCACGCAGTCGATGCCTAATCCGGCTTCGCGTATGAGCTTGAGTAATCCCTGATTGGCATTGGCTTTTACGGCATAATGTACGTGAAATCCGTATCTGTTTTTTTGCTCTACAACTTGATTAAGTGTTTGCTTTAGCAGCTGTGTGTCGTAGTAGTAGAATGGAGTTTCTATCTGTGCAAAACGCTCTAACGGAAATGTTGTCATTGTTGATTGATTGTGTGTGGGGTGATATTTTGATACGAAAAGGCGGACAACGAACAATCACATAGTGTGTTGCGTTATCCGCCGTTTTTTGTCTGTATTTTAGAACAACTTTGCGCTAAGTGCACGCAAGGCATTTATCTTATCTTCAGCGTTGATAAGTATTGAAACGTTGTGAGAGCTGCCACCATACGAAATCATGCGGATAGGAGTCTCTTTCAGTGCGTCGAAAATTTGGCTTGCATAGCCTTTTGACGATGCTACAAAGTCGCCCACTACGCAGATGATAACTTGGTCTTTGTCTACCTCTACAGTGGCATATTTCTTCAGGTCTTCAACAATATCGTCGAGGTGTCTGCTGTTGTCAATTGTTACCGAAACGCCAACCTCTGATGTGGTTATCATGTCGATTGATGTTTTGTAGCTTTCGAATATTTCAAACACTTTGCGCAAGAAGCCATAGGCCAAAAGCATGCGTCCTGATTTTATCTTGATGGCTGTAATGTTGTCTTTGGCAGCTATTGCAGCTACTCGGTTTTCGCATTGTTTGCCACTGATGAGTGTGCCGTATGCGGTAGGCTCCATTGTGTTGAGCAGGCGCACGGGTATGTTATTTACTTTGGCTGGCAATACGCAAGTTGGGTGCAATATTTTTGCGCCAAAATATGCCAATTCGGCAGCTTCGTCAAACGATAGGTCGTGAACTGGTTTAGTGTCTTCTACAAATCGAGGGTCGTTGTTGTGCATGCCGTCGATGTCGGTCCAGATTTGTATTTCGTCAGCTAAGATGGCTGCACCAATGAGCGATGCTGTGTAGTCTGAGCCACCGCGCTGCAGGTTGTCTACTTCGCCAAATGCGTTGCGACAGATGTAGCCTTGTGTTACGTAGATGTCGTAGCCCTTGTTTTTTTCGAGGAGGGCGTTGAGGTTTTCACGTATGTAGGCTGTATCTGGTTCGTTGTTTTTGTCGATGCGCATGTAGTCGAGTGCGGGCAACATTATGGTCTTTACGCCTTGTTCTTGCAGGTAGAGGTTGAACATGGCGGTAGATATGAGTTCGCCTTGCGACAATATTATTTTTTCTTCAAAAACAGTGAAAATGTTGTTGGCAAACGACTTGATGTAGTTGAAACGCTCACGTATCACTTCCATGCCTTTGTCTTTGTACTCTTGCGAGGTGTAGAGCTGGTCAACCTCTTTGGCATATTTGAGCTCGAGTTTGCTGATGATGTCGTTGGCACCATCGCTATTTTTCTTATATAGATAGTTCGATATTTCAACCAAGCTGTTTGTTGTGCCTGACATGGCCGACAATACAACTAAGTTTTGCTCGCCATTGAGCACGAGCTTTGCTACATTTTTCATTCTCTCGGCACTACCTACCGATGTACCACCAAACTTGAGTACTTTCATTCTGTTTTGAGATTAAAAAATTTGTTCTTCTGTTTTTTGGGGGCGT
>CAJONN010000236.1 GCA_905235955.1 uncultured Marinilabiliaceae bacterium | reverse complement strand
AGTCAGAAGAAAAAGCACTCAATCAGCCACTTTTCAACTTTATATGCAAAGTGTTTCGGTCTGATAATAAGGATATTATACACAATTCATCCGACCCCGATGTACTTGCGGTGCGCAACACATGTAGGCGAGTTTTGCACGAAGTGCTACGTATGAAGCAGTTTATTAGGTTTCAGAAGGCAAAAGATGGCACATATTTAACCGTTGTTTCGCCTGACCACAATGTATTGCCACTCATAACCGACCATTTTCAGAGTCGCTTCAACGACCAGCCTTGGCTCATCTTCGATGCCAAACGACTCTATGGCTACTACTACACATCAGAGGGCAAAGAGCCTACACGCATAACATTTGCCGATTCATCGACGCTACCATTCAGCCTCACCGATGGCAAACTCAACGCCAATTTGCTCAGTGCCGACGATCAGCTTTTTCAAGACCTTTGGCGCACCTACTTCAAAGCCATCTGCATACGCGAACGCCTCAACCCACGCAAGCAACTAAGCGATATGCCACGCCGATATTGGCGGTATATGACTGAAAAACAATGAATAGCATTGAGTTGGTGAGTGCTCGTTATAACGACAGAGCAATATCATTCATTGGTACATTATTCCACGAAAAAATACCAACAGCTTCAGACAATGTCATAGGTAAATCAGAAGGCTGTTGATGTGCCAAAAACATCACTTTGCCAATAATCTGTTCGGGCGAAAACATTTGGCGCAATGCGCTCATATCGGGCACCTTGTCGCGTTTTGCCAAGCGTACACCACTATCAGATACAAGCAAAGGTAGATGCCAAAATTGTGGCACTTGTAGCTCAAGTTGCTGATATAGAAATATTTGTTGGTGTGTAGAAGTGAGCAAATCGCGTCCACGCACCACTTCTGTAATGCCTTGTGCAGCATCATCAACCACCACTGAGAGCTGATAAGCAAAGTTGCCATCGGCACGGCGCACAATAAAGTCGCCACAATGATGTGCCAAGTTGATACATTGCTTGCCATAATGCCCATCAGTGAAAGCTATATCGGCATTGGGCACAACAACACGTGTAGCAGGCTGGCGTACCTTGCTCAGTGCCAATAGTTCGGATGACGACAAATTTTTGCATTTACCCGAGTATACCACACGTCCATCGCTTTCGTGCGGAGCTTGCGCTGATAGAATATCGGCACGCCTACAAAAACATCCGTAGGTCAGACCACGTGCAGCAAGCTTGGAGAGAGCCTCGGCATAAATATCGTCGCGCTTGCTTTGGTAGATGATAGGCGCATCAGATGAGAGACCGAGCCAATCGAGATCAGAGAGCAGAAGTGCAGCATTTTCAGGCTTACAACGTTGCCTGTCAAGATCTTCGATGCGCACAACCCACTCACCTCCGCGGCTCTTGACCGATAAGTATGAGATAATAGCCGAATAGACATTGCCTAAGTGCATTCTGCCACTTGGCGAAGGCGCAAATCGACCACGTAAATGAGTATTATTTTCCATAATTGCAGAGGCAAAGATAGACAAATTATAACGTCTCTTTCATTATAACCATCAAATCATTTCCAACAATTAGCACGAAACCCGATTTTCAAACTTGCGGTTGTCGCCTTTGGCACGGAGCGTAAAGAAAATTATCGTAGCGAAGCGTTAAAAACGATTTTCTTCCTAACTTTCCACACAAAAAAAGACAAGAATGAAAACAATAGTACTTGATGCCTATTGCCTCAACCCCAACAACGACTTAAGTTGGGACTGGCTCAAAGAGATTGGCGACTATGAAATATACGACCGTACAAAACCCGAAGAACTTATTGCACGCGCTGCCGACGCTGATGCATTGCTCATCAATAAAGCTATACTCGACGCACACAACATAAGCCAACTGCCTAAGCTTAAATATATTGGCGTATTGGCTACGGGCTACAACGTTGTCGACACGCAATATGCACGCGAAAAAGGCATTGTGGTTACCAACATACCGGCATATAGCACTATGTCAGTAGCGCAAATGGTGTTTGCTCACATACTCAACATAACACAACAAGTAGCACACTATGCCGCTGAAAATAAAGAAGGTAAATGGACTGCATGTGAAGATTTTTGCTATTCAGACACACCTCTTACTGAACTTTGTGACAAAAACATTGGCATCGTCGGACTTGGCAATACGGGCATGGCAACAGCTCGCATTGCGTTGGCAATGGGCATGAAAGTGTTGGCTCTGACATCAAAGCACACCTTGCCCGAAGGCATTAGCGCTGTAGATAAAGATACACTTTTTGCTCAATCAGACATCGTGTCGCTCCACTGTCCGCTGACCGAGCAGACACATCATATTGTCAATCAGCATGTTCTGAAGTTGATGAAGCCAACATCCATACTAATAAATACGGGTAGAGGACCGCTAATTGATGAGCAAGCACTTGCCACAGCCCTACAAAACAAACAGATAAGAGCTGCCGGACTTGATGTGCTAACCACCGAACCACCACAGCCCAACAATCCGCTCATTGGACTAAGCAACTGCTACATAACGCCTCACATAGCTTGGGCTACAGCCGAGGCACGACAACGACTAATGCAAATTGCAGCCAACAACCTCAGAGCATTCAAGCAAGGCAATCCTACTAATAAAGTAATTTAAGTTTCGCAAGTGAAGTAGCTCCGAATGGGGCGAAAGAAACATACCCAACAAATAGCCTTCCAACAATAAGCACGAAACCCGATTTTCACCTCGCGGTTGTCGCCTTTGGCACGGAGCGTAAAGAAAATTATTGTAGCGAAGCGTTAAAAACGATTTTCTGTTTGAGC
>CAJONN010000235.1 GCA_905235955.1 uncultured Marinilabiliaceae bacterium | reverse complement strand
GTTATTTCTTTACAAACTCAGTTTGTGAGTTGTCGTAGTTGAGATAGTATTTACCTTTGGCAAGACTTGCAATGTTGATAGAGGAACCATAGCCTTTGAATACTATGCCACCAAACTGGTCGTATATCTCATACATTGTTTCGCCCGAGAAGCTTATTGCAGTGTCGCCTTGTTTGAATGTGATTGGCGGAGTTGGAACTATAGCAATAGCCTCTTTTGAGTAAACTGATATCTTCTTATTATCTGACTGACGAACGCGGAACTTGTTCGGACCGCTATGTGTGCGTACATTGACTTCGTAGTCGTTGGGTTTATTTCTGCCTTTGCCTTTCACTTCGCCTACCTTCACCCATTTGTTCCAACGATATTGTTCAATGATGAATGGCAACGAACCTGTCTCACCAGTGGTAGAGAATTTTAGTACGCCATCTTTTACTGTTACTGCGCCAAATTTAGCTGGTTGCTTCACTTGCAAAGCGTATGTGTTGAGCACCATTGGTGTGCAATCATCTTTATACTTGATGGTTACAACCACCTCATCGCCTACCGAAAAGCCATATACTGATAGGTCTATTTCGAATGCACTTGAGTTGATTTCGTCCGTAGTTATCATACCATTTACAGTAACTTCGTAAGCACAAAAGCCTACGCCCGATGGTGCAAACGGATTGCGAACATATATATTTTCTCCTTGGTACGTGCCTTTAACAACGAGTTCGGCTGCATTAGCTTCATACGAAACAAAAACAAGCAAAAGAATGCTCAACGCAGTTAGAAAATTTTTCATATTTTAGAATATATATTTTTGAGCGAACAATTTTAGTCATTTTTTGGCTTTTTACAAAGCAAATCGACAAAAATAATATCATTTATTTTATTATTACGATTTTTCTGTCCACAAACCATCAGTTTTTATTATTTCAATTAGCTCACTGATGGCTTCTGATTCGGGCAATGCTCGCTTTATTTGTTGCTTACCTTTATATAATGAAATTTTGCCAGGTCCTGCGCCTACATAGCCATAATCGGCATCGGCCATCTCACCTATTCCGTTGACTATACAGCCCATTACGGCTATTTTTAGTCCTTTGAGATGACCAAATGTCTGCTTTATTTTTTGAGTGGCAAGCTGTATGTTGTAGAGTGTGCGTCCACATGCCGGGCATGAGATGAATTCTGCACGCTCAAAACGTACGTTGGTAGCTTGCATTATTTGCAACTCTGTTTCGTTGATGAGCAATGGTGTGGCGTATGGGTTTTCCAAAATTAGTCCGTCGATTAGTCCGTCAATGAAGAGCAAACCAGCATCAGCAGCGGCTTTGAGTTGGAAGGTTTCGGCTTTAGCGTCAGTGTAGCTGAGTTTGGCTACGAAGGGCGCATCTATGTTGTGCTGATTGAGCCATAATGTCATTGCACGCAGTTCGGCAGTAGGGTTGGTTGTGGCTGGCACTCCAACAATAGCTACATTGTTGTTCTGTTGCAATGCCAACAATGTTTCATCTGTGAGTTCGTTATATCTGAGCTCAACAAGCGATGGTTGTGTAGCTTGTGCTATTTGTTCTTTAGTAATGTGTTGATATGCTGATAGTTCTGTGCTTGTTGCTGGTTTGTTTTGTCCACCAATATGTCCAACATTATGTGTCTGGCGCTTGTTATATTCAAATGGCGAATATGATGAGTCGTCGGCAGGAGCAATAGGGGTATGACCGTGTTTGCTCTGTATGTATTCGGCAAGTTGAATTGCAACAGGCACTTCAGCTTCAGGTGCTTCGGTGAGCGAAACGCGTATTGTGTCGCCAATGCCATCGATGAGTAAGGCTCCAATGCCAGCAGCTGATTTGATGCGTCCTTCGGTGTCGCTTCCGGCTTCGGTTACGCCCAAATGTAGCGGATAGACGTTGCCGTTGTGGCGCATAGTTGCCATTAGTTGGCGCACTGTTTGCACCATTACGCGTGTGTTCGATGATTTTATGCTGATAACAATGTTGTGAAAATTGAGGCTTTCGAGTGCTTTGATATATTCAGTACAAGATGCTACCATGCCCTCAGGTGTGTCGCCATACTTTGCCATTATGCGGTCAGATAGCGAGCCATGGTTTACTCCAATGCGCAATGTTGTGTTGTTTTGGAGGCAAATGTCAACAAGAGGTTTGAGGTGCGCCACTATGGTTGCTTGCCACTCTTCGTCGGTAATGTTGTTGGCCGAAGCATCAAAGAGTTTGCGTTCGCCAGTGAAGTTGCCGGGGTTGATGCGCACTTTTTCTACGTTGGCTGCTGCAATGAGGGCTGCATTCGGATTGAAATGAACATCGGCAACAATAGGGGTGAGGTAGCCTTGCGAACGAAGCATATCGTGTATGTTGCGAATGTTTTCGGCTTCTGCTCTGCCTTGTGTTGTGAGGCGTACTACGTCGCCACCTGCTTCAATGATGCGTATGGCTTGTGCTACCGACTCTTCAGTGTTGTTGGTGTTGGTAGTGGTCATTGATTGTATTCTGATGGGCGAGTTGCCACCAATAGTAATTTCTCCTACTGGTATTTGGTTGGTTTTTATCCGATTGTAGACAAACAACGAATCGGTAAACGATTGTGCTTCCATGGCTTTTGTAAGTTTGTGTGCAAAGATAATAAAAATGATACCTATTAAATATGTATATCAATTTAAGTTTCGCAAGTAGAAATGTACTACAAAACAAATTTCCAAACACGATTTTTTCATTAGTCTTTTACTTTTTATCTCGCTTCGCTCAATCATCTTCGGGTCTGTGCCGACAGAAAAAGTAACAAAAAGAACTCGTCGCTGTTGCCAC
>CAJONN010000234.1 GCA_905235955.1 uncultured Marinilabiliaceae bacterium | reverse complement strand
AAAATTATCTCCGCTCCGCTAAACGATTTTAAACTCGCTTCGCTCAAACAGAAAATCGTTTCGGGCGCTTCGCTACGATAATTTTCTTAACGCTCCGTGACAAAGGCGACAACCGCGAGGTGAAAATCGGGTTTCGTGCTTATTGTTGGAAGCTATTTGGTGGTTATATCCCCCTTCGCCCATTCTTATTTTCTGTGCGTTTTTCACTTGCGAAACTTGAGTCGTTTATATTTATAGCATTTATCTGCATAAATGCCTCGTCTTCAAAATGTTTTCCAACTCTTATCCAACTATGTTTTACGCCAGTAAGGTTAAATCCGCATTTTTCAAACAGATGCATACTCACATGGTTGCTCATACGCATAGTGGCATATATTGTATTCATTCCGAGTGTGTCAAAAAGGTAGTTGCACATCAGTTTGATAGCCTCTGTTGCATAACCTTGTTGCTGATATTGTGATTCTGTCATTATGCCTATGCCACAATGCATATTATGAGGGTCGAAATCAAACATATCAACGCAACCTACTGCTATACCAGTCTCTTTGTTGCAAACCATTAAGCGAGTTTGTCGTGTTTCATACACATCAACTGTGGCTTGCACTGCAAGTTGCTCTATTGCTATGCGATTGATAGGGTGACGTGTATCGCTATCTTTCCAAATGGTTGTGTCGTTTTCCCACTCATATAGTATGTCAATGTCTGTAGGGTCTACGGCTCTCAGATAGCATATTTGTCCTTCTATCATTGATCTTCAGCCTTTTTTTCAAACTTTTTATATTGTTCGTTATTGCGTATAAACGAGTCGGCATACGGAGTTTTCTCCACTATCATATCCTTTGTTGGCTTAGCTTCGTGCGGGGTGTTAAATTGTCCGTAGCTATATACATACCAACCATCAGCGTACACGTGTTCGTGAATTTTGTCGGTATCGATGCCTCTAACGTTGGCTTTGTCAAGTGGTTTGCGCAACGAGAATATCTGTATGGTATAGCCTGTTGAGCTATTTTCAGTTTGTGTTTGCACTTCAGGCTCTTCTTCTTCGTATGCAAATTCAAATGCTTTTATCTCTATGGTCTTACCAGTTTTGTAATAGCTGTCGCCCACTTCAGTGGTTATATCGATACTATTGGTCTCTTTGCCGTTGGTTGCACTAATGTGATATGTGCGTCCCTCTTCACCTACAATTACAAATTTGCCTGTTTCGCCATTGGGCAAATAGCGTCCGAGCGGTTCGCCATCTGAGTCGGCTGTGATATTTATGCTACCAATATCGTTGCTTTTTACCAAACCACTCAGTATCACAAGTCGGTTTATTTCTGGTTCGTCATATTCTACTTCATAAATGTCGTAGCCCGTAAAAACATCATCTGTGTTGTCCCATTTTACGCTGGCATAGTAGCCCATATCTTTTACCGATGTTGGCACAAAGAAGAGGTCATCGTCAGGTGTATTGATAGGATAGCCTATATTTTGTACGGCTTCGTATGTAGAATCTGTTTGGCTTTCAATAGTATAAAATATATCAAAGCCACCCATTGTATTGTGTCCGTTTGA
Source organism: uncultured Marinilabiliaceae bacterium (assembly GCA_905235955.1). Lineage (GTDB taxonomy): Bacteria > Bacteroidota > Bacteroidia > Bacteroidales > Marinilabiliaceae > W3P20-009. The sequence goes on along the minus strand of CAJONN010000234.1, from coordinate 1,328 downwards.
TGAAAAATAGAGTACGTTTTTTGTCGGATGCTTTACTGGTGCATCTTCGTCATTTGGGGTATTGATGACGTCACCCATATTGGTTGGCACGCCCCATTTACCATTGGGCAAGCGGAAGCTATGATATATGTCAAATCCGCCAAAGCCACCCTTTCGGTCTGATGAGAAAAATAGCTCATTGCCATCAGCTGTAACGTAGGCAAAACGTTCTTCGGCTGAGCTGTTGATTGGAGCTTCAAGTTTTGTAGCTCGTTGCCATACGCCATTTGTGTCGAGTTTTGAAACGTATATGTCGCCATCGCGCACCAAGTATAAGTCACTATCGCGCAAGCAAGTAGCTGTTGTTTGTCCTTTATCTTCAAAGAGGTTTCGTATCTCTTCTGCTTCGCCCCAATCGTCGGCCAAAGTCGGACGTGTGCTTATGTATGTGCATTCTTCGTTTTGTCCGTCTTGGAATCGTGTGCGTACTTTATTTTCGCGTCTCGAGGTGAAGATGAGCGTTTTCATGTCGTCTGATATGAGTGGACGATAGTCGTTGTCTTCGCTGTTGATGTTGTTCCCCAATCGTTGCACTTGCAGTCTGACGGGGTTGTTCATCATTATTTTGGCGTTGTCGCAAACAAAACGTTCGTGTTCTATCAACTCTTTCCATGTTTGGTTTTTGTCGTGGCGCTCTATTTGATTATATGTTTTCAGCGCACCGTCATAGTCGTATTTGAGTTGTTTTACATGAGCAATGGCTATCATAAGTTCCAGTTTGTCTTCTGTCCATTCTTCTCCGTCGAGTTTGAGCGTTTTGTTGAGGAAGTATAAGGCAGAGTCCGGATTGCCACTCATATTCATATAACAAAGTCCCAAATTGTATGTAACATTTATGTTATCTGGATATGACTTATAAAGATCTTGAAGTATAGAAATGGCTTTTACATTATTGCTCTCTTCGGCATATTGTATTGCCATTTTGTATTTCTTTTCGGCCACTTTGGTCATTCGTTGTGCGTTTGAACTTTGCACAAAAAAGAATAAAGCTGATAAAAATATCAAGGATTTGCTGATAATGTTCATTTTTAGTTTGATTCTCGTTTCTAAGTGGCAAAAATAAATAATAAATGCTAATAATGTGCGTATTTGTCTTTAAATTTTAAAATTTTATTAATAAAATCATCAAAATAGATATAACTCAAGTTTCGCAAGTGAAAAACGCACAGAAAATAAGAATGGTCGAAGGGGAATATAACCACCAAATTGTTTCCAACAATAAGCACGGAACCCGATTTTCACCTCGCGGTTGTCGCCTTTGGCACGGAGCGTTAAGAAAATTATCGTAG
>CAJONN010000233.1 GCA_905235955.1 uncultured Marinilabiliaceae bacterium | reverse complement strand
TTCGCCATTTTCATTTTCGTCAGCTTGCTCCATAGCCACAAGCACACTGCCATTGTTGGCAAGCTGCGCCAAATAGATGGGTATGTATAGCTGCTCATTGTCAGCAGGGTTGCGTGTAATGGGGAAGTTGTTTGTGGTATGCTTTATTGCAATATGCTCACTTTCAGTCTCTTCCACACTCCGTTCTGTATCGGTATTGCCATAAGGCATTTTGGTGCGATAATAGCCTGTGGGGGTTAATGTTTTTACTTGCAAAACATAGTATAGTCCGTGTTGCTCATCAGTGCTGCTGGCAAAACGAGGTATTTCAGCTGATGCTCTTCGACCAGCAATGCTGCTTGTTTGAGCTTCGAGCAGTGTAGCTTCGCCTTTGTACCATTGCAAGGCACGATGCGGATCAAAAAGCGAGAATGTTGCTACGAATGCTATCAGAGCCAATGCTACTGAAAGTAGTTTGCCCCAATTGACAACATCGCCTTTTTTGTTGCGGTTGATAATTATTCGACCAATAAGTGCCATTGCAGCTACAGCCACAATAGCTATATAAACATTAGTGTCTTGCATGGTTTGTTATTTTTGTTTGTTGTTTATTGCTCTGCTTATCACGTTGAGTATAGTTTGGCGGTCAGAGTCGCTACCAACTATGTCTACATCGTCAACGTCAATTATGAGTTGTTCGCCTTTGTAGTTTTCTATCCAAGCTTCATAGCGTTCGTTGAGTTGCTGCAAGTATTGCGGACTAATGCCTATTTCATACGGACGATTGCGCAGTTTTATTTGCTTCATGAGTGTATCAACCGATGCGCGCAGATAGATGAGCAAGTCGGGCGGAGTGAGGAATGAACTCATCACTTTGAATAGCTCCATATACGAGTTGAAGTCGCGAGGACTAATTATTTGCATACGGTAAAGATTGTCAGCAAAGATGTAAGCATCTTCGTAAATAGTGCGGTCTTGCACCACTGTTTCTGTCGACCAACGTATCTGCTGTATGCTTTGGAATCTTTTGGTGAGGAAGTACACTTGCAAGTTGAACGACCATCGGTGCATGTTGGCATAGAAGTCTTCCAAATACGGATTGTCGTCGGCCAATTCGTATTGTGCTTTCCAACCATATGCTTCGGTGAGCATCTGTGTGAGCGTTGTTTTTCCGCTTCCTATGTTGCCAGCAATACCGATGTACATATATCAATTTATTTTGAGTAAGCTGTCGATATATTCTCTGTTATTCGACAAACGTGGCACTTTGTTTTGTCCACCAAGTTTATCTTTGCTTTTTAGCCAATCATAAAACAAGCCAGAGCGTGCAATGGTTAGTTTTGGTGCTGCTAATGTAATGTTTTTGTATCGCTTAGCATCGTAATCAGAGTTTACTTCGCGAAGAGCATTGTCGAGCACTTCGGCAAATTTGGCTGTCGACGATGGTTGCTTGTCAAATTCTATGAGCCATTCATGGCAACCCTGATTTTTGATGTCCATAAACACAGGCGCAGCGGTATATTCGCGTATCTCAGCATCTGTTTGTTCGCAAGCTTTCCGAAGAGCATATTCAGCATTGGCTATCATTAGCTCTTCGCCAAATGCATTGATGTAGTGTTTGGTCCGACCAATGATGATGAAACGATGTGGGTTGAGGCTTGTGAAGCGTATGGTGTCGCCTATCATATATCGCCATAGTCCGCCATTGGTGCTAATAACTACGGCATAATCAGTGTCAAGTTCAACATTGTCTACTGTGTATGTGTGCGGAAATGGATTGCCTATTTCGCTCAGCGGAACAAATTCGTAGAATATGCCATAGTCCATCATTAGCTGCATGTTGGCATCTTCTTGTGTTTGTATGCCAAAAAAACCTTCGCTGGCATTGTATGTTTCCATAAAGTGTATGCCGTTGGGACACAACTGTTTGTATTGTTCTCTGTATGGTGTAAAGTTGATGCCACCATGTATGAAGAGTTCTAAGTTGGGCCAAACTTGCTGCAAGTTTTCTTTGCCTGCCACTTCGAGCAGATGTTTTAACAAAATAAGAAACCAACTTGGTACGCCAGCCAACCATGTTACATTTTGACCAATTGTAGAATTTACTATTTTTTCAAGCTTCTCTTCCCACTTAGCTAATAGTGCAATGTTGCGTTTGGGTGTTTTGAGTAGGTCTGACCACAATGGTGCGTTGCCAATGAGTATGGCTGAGAGGTCGCCAGTTTGTATCTTGCTACTCATTTTGCTTATCTCTTTGCTACCACCAAGTGTGAGGCAACGTCCTTTGAGTAGCTCTGTTTGTGGGTGTGCAGCTACGTAGCAAATAACAACATCTTGCGCTCCCCGATAGTGACATTGTTTTAGCGCATCGGTTGTTACAGGAATAAATTTGCTCTTGGCATCGGTAGTGCCTGACGACTTAGCAAACCACTGCACGTTGCCCGGCCAACATACATTGCTCTCACCTTTGAGCATGCGCTCTATATATGGATGAAATGCAACATAATCTCTTACCGGCACTCGCGCTACAAAGTCGGCATACGACTTCACCGACTTAAAGTCATACTCTTTTCCTATTGCAGTAGATGAAGCTTTGCTTATCAAGTCAGAAAATAGATTATGCTGAATATCAGAAGCTTGACTACTATAACGTTCTATTTGCGCTATGCGTTTAGCTCCGTATAAATCAACTATCTTGTTGTAAAAATTCATAAAACTATGCTATATCAATATTCTTGACACCCTCTTTGATACAAAGTTAATTATTGTTGCCAAACAATACAATTTTCGCACAGATGTTTTTATAGTTTCGTGCAAACAATATACAATATGCTTATTTACAGATATTTGTAACAATTATTCTGTTAATGTTCTCAAGTTTCGCAAGTAGAAATGTACTGCAAACAAGTCCCTATATACGACCTTCCCATTAATTTTACTTTTTATTTCG
>CAJONN010000232.1 GCA_905235955.1 uncultured Marinilabiliaceae bacterium | reverse complement strand
TACGCTCAATCATCGTTGAGTCTGTCGGCACAGACCCGAAGATGATTGAGCGTAGCGAAATAAAAAGTAAAAGACTAATGAGAAAGCCGTGTTTGGAAAATTGTTTGTAGTACATTCTTACTTACGAGACTTGAGTACATAAAAAGAGATCGCACTTTGAATAAGTACGACCTCGTGGGGGGAAAATGGAATATATTTGATAGAGTATGGATATTTTTACTTGTTTCGTGCCAAAAGATTTGCAGTAGCTGAACGGCTGTCGATATTGTTTACTTGTGCACGTGCCTCACGTTCAGTAAGTGGAAGGAAACCTATCTGATTGTTGTAAACCTGTCCGTCAGTTACTACCCAGCGCAAAAATGCTTCGGTAGCACTATTCAGGTCATTGTTGTATGTTAGTCCGAATTCCTCTACAGTGATAAGGTCAGTAGGCTGAGCTTCAATAATTTTGAGCACATCATCGAGCGAACCATTAGCTATCAGTTGCCAAGTATTTTTCTTTGCTGAAAGCGGAATGAGAGCCAAATCAGAGCGCAATGTGCGAGTTTGGAGGTCGTATATATTGGTGAGTTGACTAAATGTTACTGACTCTTTGTCTTTGCTTATAGCGTTGATGAGGAATGCATCGTCGCCAGCTATTTTCTTACCCTTTATTTCGCTCGAAGTGCGACCAAAATGAGCCGCAAATGCATTCGATGCTGAAGTTTTGCTATTGCCCGAATAGACTGTAAGCTTCGAAGCTATTTTGCTCTTTTTGCTATTGTTGTCATCATCGTCATACTCATCGTTCACAAAGAAGAGCGATGTCAAATCTTTTTCTTTCCACTCTGATTTGGTAAGTTCGTCGAGTATTGGGTTGTCGGCAGGTGTAACAGGAAGTATGGCATATCTGCCAACGTATGTAGTATTTTCATCTTCGGTGCGAGAATAGACAAGTGAAAGGTTGGCTTGCTGATTGCCAGATACCACTTCAATCTTTACGTCAGGGCGAACAGCGCTATATGCTTCTGCCCATTTTTCGATAAGAGGCTTTGTAGCTTTATTAGCCTTGATTGCAATAACATTCTGTGCCACAAGACTTTGTGAAGCTATCAAGAGAGTTGCTATAGTACTGAGTAAAGAAGTCTTTTTCATCTTTGCATTTTTTAGTTGGTTTCTATTTCATTTTTTCAATGCAAAGATATATACTATCAATACAGTACAAAATACCAATTATTAGTTGTTTTACATACCAAATATATGGTATTTTTATAGGTGATATAGATATTTATTTTGCTATTTTAGGAGTTTTTTACAAAAATAGTTTTTTTTCGAGTCTTTTACTTTTTATTTCCGCAAGAAATAAATTAAGGCCACCCAACACGCGGTTGAGCAGCCTTCACTATTTCTATAAATATTTATTATTCAAATATATAGCCGTGCGCCGGAATGGTGTATTGCTTGCCGTTTATACTTACTGCGGCATCGACGGTGCCAAAGTTGAGGGCTACCACCACTTGGCTGTTGCCGCTTGTGCGTTTGTAGGCGAGCACGTTGCTGTTGTCGACATCGAGGAAGGTGATGTCGGCAGTGGCGGCGAGGGCTGCGTTGGTGTGCTTGAGTTTGGTAAGGTCGAGCACGAGGCTCTGCATCTTCTCGTCAACTTTGTTCCAGTTTATCTTGGTGTTGTTGAAGTAGTCGAGCTTCTGGTTGTCGCCAATCTCTTGACCATTGTAGAGCAGCGGCATGCCATAGAGCGTAAACTCGAGCACGGTGAGGGCGTAGCGGTTGTCGCCATACATATCGGTGAGCGTTGCGCCGCCATCGTTCCAGTTTTGGTCGTGGTTGGTGAGGTAAACCATGCGCGTGAGACCCAACGTCTTAGAGTCGTTGATGAACTTCTGCAGATTCTTTTTGAGCGTTGCTACATTGTTGTCTTTGGCAAAACCCTTGCGCAGCACCGTCTCCTGCAGCCACCAAGCATAGTCGTGGGTGAAGCCAATCTGGTTGGTCTTATTGCTGAAGCGATCATTGTCGTTGGTGTCGATTTCGGCAAGGAGGATAAGATCCTCTTTACCAAGAGTTTTGGCGTATGCTTTGAGTTCTGCATTGGTATCGAGCCAATACGATGGTTTGGTGTTGGTAACAAAGTCGAAGCGATAACCGTCGATGTCGGCAACCTCAATCCACTGCTTCAAGATGCGGTTCATCTCGGCTTTGAGTTCTGCATTGTCGTAGTTGAGGTCGCTGATGTCGGAGTAGCTATGCTTGCCGGTGTACCAATCGGGATGTGCAGTGCGCCACGGATGTTCGTTGGCTGTTTGGTTGGGCACCCAGTCGAGGATGACTTTCATGCCTCTTTGATGAGCCGCATCGACGAAGTTTTTCAGGTCGTCGACAGTGCCAAACGATGGGTTGACGCTCTCGAAATCCATTGATGCATACGGACTTTTGCTGCTTCCACGCGGATAGATGGGCATAAGCCAAATGATATCTACGCCGGTAGTTTTGAGGTCGTCGAGGCGAGCCTGAGCCACTTTGAGCGTGCCTTGCTGCGTGAACGAGCCCACATTGAGCTCATATATAACGCTTTGCGCAATGTTGTAAGTTGTATTGTCGGCGGGCGTTGTGGGAGTGTCGCCATTATTAGGCTGCGGATCATCGTCATCGTCGCTGCTGCAGGCGGTGATGTTGAAGACACATATTGTTGCCAAAAGATAAGGAATAAATCTTTTCATGTCTGTTATGTTCTTTTGTTAATTATTTATTATTATTTATACATATATTATTGATTTACAATTATTTATAAAGATAAATATTGATATAAATGAATAATCTGCATTGCTTTTCAAAGTTAATAATTTTGCAACATCCCACCCAAAATCTATGGGCGAGGTGTTGCAAAAATAGTGTTTAACCTTCGTTATATCAATGTTTTACCAACACTTGATAACCTTTCGCATCGATTGTGAGCGTTGGGTTGTTGCTTAGTTCTATGTCAGTGTTTGATAGCGTGCTGGCTATCGTTTTGCTGTCGAGAGCTAAGGTGTAGTTGCCGGCGTCGATGCCCTCTATCTGCACATCGGCGGGCGCT
>CAJONN010000231.1 GCA_905235955.1 uncultured Marinilabiliaceae bacterium | reverse complement strand
GGTATTTTTTTTGACATTTATCGTCCGAATTTTCATCTAAAAGGAGTAAATTTGTATACATTTCGATCTCTCAAAACAGATGACTAATTATCAACCACCCATAGTTGCAGCTCCAAATAATGCTCGTGAAGTATTGCTACATGCATGTTGTGCACCATGTTCGTCGGCAATAATAGAGTGCTTGTTGTTCAACAACATCAGACCTACGGTGTTCTATTACAACCCCAACATCTATCCGTTTGAGGAGTATGAAATCAGGAAACAAGAGAGCATACGGCAAGTTTCTGCATTAGGACTGAAGTGGATTGATGGTGACTACAACCATGCACTATGGGCTGAGTGTATTGCCGGATTGGAAGGTGAACCAGAGCGTGGTGCCCGATGTTTGCAATGCTTCAAGATGCGCTTGAAAGCAGCTGCGCAATGTGCTGTTGATGAGGGTATTGGAGTTTTTACTACAACATTGGCTTCGTCGCGTTGGAAGAGTTTGCCACAGATAGAAGCTGCTGGCAAATGGGCACAAGAGCAAGTGGTAGGGGCAATGTTTTGGGCTCAAAATTGGCGTAAGGGCGGATTGCAAGAACGACGCAACTTTTTGCTGCACGAGGGCGCTTTCTACAATCAACTCTATTGTGGTTGCGAATATTCTATGCTTACATCGCCAGCTTGCAACAGCAATGTTTATGGCTCAGATTCCATTCTTGATAGGAATAAGTAAATATTCAAGTCCGTTGAGTTTTATTTCGTAGAGTGTGGCAAGTTCAATGCCAAGTTTGCCACTCGGAAAGCCATGTTCATGATACCAAGCTAAATATGGCTCAGGCAAATCGCATAGCAAGTAGCCTTTGTAGCGTCCGTAGGGCATGCGTGTACGGCAGATGTCGATGAGTATATTCTTATCCATTGTTTTGTTGTTCGTTATCAGCAAAGTCAGGAAACCATTTGCGAGTAGTTTCAGTAGCTTTTTGTTTTATATCAGGAGTAATGTTGGCATACACGGTGTGCAATGCGTAGAGCAGTGAAGCAAGGTCGTCAGTAAAACCAAGTCCGGCAATGAAGTCGGGCACCAAGTCAAGAGGTAAAATGAAGTAGCCAAGCGCACCAATGATGATGGCTCTATCTTTGGCGCTAAGTTGCGGATTTTGCAAAGCATAATAGAGCATCAATACAGTATGAATGAGCTTTGCACCAGCTTTTTGCGCTATTTGCGAAAGCTTTTGTTTTAGCTCTGCATCAGAATAATTTTTGGCATATCGTTCTATTTCGGCATGTTCATTGTCCATTGCGCACGTTTTTTTTGCATTGCAAGGTAAGTAAAAAAAAGAAATAGTAATAAATTTGCCATAAATCAATATCAAACAATCTCTATGCACATCAGCATTATCGGAAGTGGCAACGTAGCATGGCACATAGCGCAGGCAGCTATGCAGGCTGGGCATTGCATAGATAGCATATCAAGTCGAACAGCAGAGCATGCACAAGTGTTGGCTAATGCTGTAGGAAGTGTGTGTTGTAGTATAGCAGAGGTGCCAACTGATTCTGATGCATACATTATTGCGGTGAGCGACAATGCTATAGCGCAAGTAGTTGCGCAGCTACCTAAGCAATTAGAGGGCGTAGTGATGCACACATCTGGGGCTACGCATATTAGTGTTTTAGCGGCATTTGCCAATTATGGCGTTCTATATCCGTGCCAAACAATATCGCAAAGTGTGGCAATAAACTATGCTCAGCTCCCGTTTCTGACAGAAGGAAATAATGAAGAATCGGCATTGGTAGTGAAAAATTTTGCTCAAAGCATATCATCTCAAGTGAGTGTAGCCACCAGTGAGCAGCGTTGCTATCTGCATGTAGCAGCCGTAATGTCGAGCAACTTTAGCAATCATCTGTTATGGTTTACACAGCAATATATGCAAGAACACGGATTGGATTTTGGCTTACTCCGCCCACTGATGGAGCAAACAATATATAAAGCCTTCAGTACCGACCCGTATAGCGCACAAACTGGTCCGGCACGTAGGCACGACGAAGCCACAATAGCCACTCACAAGCAACTCATCAGCAATAAAAATATGCTATCCATTTACAATCTGATGACTCAAAGTATAGAAAATACATACAACAAATGAAAAACTTTAAAGAAGATTTAGTCAAGATAAAAGCCTTTGCTTTTGATGTCGACGGCGTACTATCTCGTACCGTAGAGACAATGTGGAACGACGGACAACCTATGCGTACAGCCAACATCAAAGACGGGTATGCATTGCAATTGGCTATCAAACTTGGCTACAAAATAGCAATCATCACGGGTGGCAACACGCAAGCTATACAAAACAGATATAGTGCACTGGGCATTACCGATATTTTTATGGGACAATCGTCGAAGAAAGAGGTCTATCAGCAATGGCGCAACTCCAATCATCTTGCCGATGATGAAATAATGTATATGGGCGACGATATGCCCGACATACCAGTGCTGCGTGCCGTAGGTATGCCTGTTTGTCCTGCCGATGCATGTGCCGACGTCAAACAAGTGGTGCGATATGTGTCGCCATTCAACGGCGGTGAGTGTTGCGTCAGAGATGTAATAGAGCAAGTGCTACGCGCTCAAGATAAGTGGGGGTGCGACCTCAATTGGTAACCAACAGAAAATAAATATCTTACACTATGGTATATCTGAAGCTAATTCGTATTTGGAACGTACTCTTCATTGGCGTATTTCAAGTGCTTTTGCGCTGGGGACTCATATTGCCTTTGCTCACCGCACATGGCATAGAGCCCGTAATGACTACCGTACAATTTGCAATACTTGTAGTTGCTACTATGTCAATTGCAGCTTCGGGTAATGCCATCAACGACTACTTTGATGTACGTTGCGATTCAATTAATCGCCCTGATACACAAATAGTTGATAAGATTATCGATCGGAAAGTGGCAATACTTATTCATGTGGTGCTCTCGCTCATTGGTGTTTTCTATATATATCGTTTGCATTCCGCAAAGAGGCTTATGCACTTATGTTTATTGCCGTACCAATAGTACTATGGTTCTACTCTACACATTTCAAAAAACAGATACTTATAGGCAACCTAATAGTGGCATTGCTCATAGCGTTGGTAGCATTTTTGGTTGTTTCGGCCGAAATTGCTGCCATAGTAGCATCGGGGCAAAGCAACGTTTTGCAACTCGAAGCATGTAGCTTGGCGTGGGGCTATACTGCTGCATTTGCATTTTTTGCCTTTACTACCAATTTGGCTCGCGAAATAATAAAAGATATGGAAGATGTTGATGGCGACATGGCTTGTGGTGGACATACAATACCAATAGAAATGGGTATGCACAACTCCAAAATAGTAGTTGTTTTGCTCCAACTGCTTACACTTATAGTACTATGGTTATCATATTTTGTTGTCGATGAGGTAAATACTGCACCATTTATGTGGCTCTATTTCCTTTTGCTCGTTACGCTGCCAACACTCATTATTATCTACCTTACCATCAAAGCCAAAACCAATAAAAATTATCATACCATAAGCAAACTTTGCAAAATAGTGATGGGCACTGGCATACTCACAATATTGCTTATGTACTTGACATACAATATATAAACATATACATACCATGATAAAAGAGATATTTCAACACCGAAGCATCAGAAAATACAAACCTGACACTATTGCCCCAAACATACTCAACGATATATTGGAGGCAGCCGTCAGAGCATCGAACACGGGCAATATGCAACTTTATAGCATAATAGTCAGCACCAGCAGCGAGGTGAAAGAAAAATTGTCGCCAGCCCACTTCAATCAGCCAATGATAAAGAGCGCGCCTGTTGTTCTTACCTTTTGTGCCGATGTCAATCGCGTGTCGAAATGGTGCTCAGAGCGCAATGCCGATGCCGGATTCTACAATGTGCAAACCATAGTTGGTGCCTTCATCGATGCATCTATTGCTGCTCAAAATGCTTGCCTCGAAGCCGAAGCGCATGGTTTGGGCATCTGCTATTTGGGCACAACAACATACAATGCACGTCAAATAATAGAGGCGCTCAATTTGCCCAAAGGTGTTGTGCCTGTTACAACAATTACAATTGGTTATCCGGCTGAAGAACAGCCACTTACAAGCAGGTTGCCACTTAGTGCAGTAGTGCATGCTGAAACGTATCACAACTATTCGTCAACTGACATTGATGCTGCCTACGCTGAAATGGAGCATAATATTGACAATCAGAAGTTTATAGTTGAAAATAATAAACAAAACTTGGCGCAAGTGTTTTCTGAAGTTCGCTATTCGCGTAGCAACAATGAATTTTTTAGCAAAGAATTTATAGATGCACTTCTGCAACAAGGTATTTTGTAGAAAGGGTGCACAGGAAGAGAGGAAAGTTTACGAGAGTTGCAAGCTACAGAATTTGTAAATTTCAAAATAGTATCTATCTTTGCCCTCGCAATGCGGCAGTAGCACAGTTGGTAGTGCATTAGCTTCCCAAGCTGAGGGTCGCGGGTTCGAGTCCCGTTTGCCGCTCATTCATACTTAGTTTTTTTACTGCAGATAGTCTTTGGGTGCTATCTGCAGTTGTTTTAAACAATGGGGATAAGTTGTGTAAAAAGGTTTGTCGCCTACCTTTAAAAAATATTTGACTCAAGTTTCGCAAGTGAAAAATGCACAGAAAATAAGCCATGAGAATGGGGCGAAAGAAATATACCCAACAAAATAACCTTCCAACAATAAGCACGGAACTCGATTTTCACCTCGCGGTTGTCGCCTTTGGCA
>CAJONN010000230.1 GCA_905235955.1 uncultured Marinilabiliaceae bacterium | reverse complement strand
AAATCGTTTCGGGCGCTTCGCTACGATAATTTTCTTTACGCTCCGTGCCAAAGGCGACAACCGCGAGGTGAAAATCGGGTTTCGTGCTTATTGTTGGAAGCAATTTGTTGGTTATATTTCTTTCGCCCATTCGGGGCTACTTTACTTGCGAAACTTGAGTAATTAATATGAATTTGTTGCACTACATCACAGCTCTTTCAGAATTTCTCCAAACCTAAATTAATCATTTTTAAGTAGTAGACAACCAAATAATTCACCAACTTAAATTACTTTTGCGCCAGAAATTTGTCTCTTAATCACAATCCGATACATTTCTCCATAATTCAAAAAAAAATGCAGTCTAACTCTGCGAAGACTACAACTGCAATAACAATAAAATGGAGCACTATCATTGTTGGGAACTTGGGTATTGGAACGTGAATGGGAGAATTGACTATAAAAAAACACAAAGACTTTTATTTATGACATTTGAAGAGACAGGTCTTTCAGCAGAGATACTGAAAGCTATTGGAGAATTAGGATTTGTAACTCCAACACCCGTACAAGAACGTTCTATACCAGAAATCTTAAACAATGGTCAAGACGTTATCTCATTAGCGCAAACTGGCACTGGCAAAACTGGCGCATTCGGACTACCAATTGTGCAACTCGCCAACACACAAAACTCTGAGACTCAAGCACTCATACTGAGCCCTACACGCGAACTTTGCTTGCAAATATCAAAAGACCTCACAGCATTTGCTAAGTATACCGAAAGGCTCAAAATAGTGTCGGTATATGGTGGAACCGATATCAAAGCACAGCTCAAAGCCCTCAAAGGTGCAGCACACATAGTTGTTGGCACACCCGGTAGAGTTATCGACCTCATCAACCGTGGCGCACTCAAAATAGGCAACATACGCTGGCTCGTTCTCGACGAAGCCGACGAAATGCTCAATATGGGCTTCCAAGACGACATAGAAACCATCTTGGCAGAAACACCTGAAACTCGTCAAACACTGCTCTTCTCTGCCACTATGCCTCCATTTATAGAAAAAGTGGCACGCCACTATATGAAAGAGCACATCGAAATACGCATAGGTCGTACCAACCAAGGCGCCGACACCGTGCAGCACCACTACTATATGGTAAAAGCTGCCGACCGCTATGCTGCGCTCAAACGCATAGTTGACATGGTGCCCGACATATACAGCATCGTCTTCTGCCGCACCAGACAAGAGACCAAAGAGGTGGCCGACAAGCTCATTGCCGATGGATACAATGCCGACGCACTACATGGCGACCTATCACAGGCACAACGCGATACCGTGATGGAGCACTTCAGAATAAAGCACCTGCAAATACTTGTAGCTACCGACGTAGCTGCACGCGGCATTGATGTAACCGACCTCACACACGTCATCAACTACAACTTGCCCGACGACCCCGAAGTATACATACACCGTAGCGGACGAACTGGCAGAGCTGGCAAAAAAGGCATAAGTGTGAGCATAGTGCACAGCCGTGAGATGAGCAGAATAAAGCAGATAGAAAAAGTATCGGGCAAAACATTTGAGCGCAAAATGGTGCCAAACGCTGAAGAGATATGCCAAACCAAGTTGCTTAGCTTTGTTGACTGCATAGAAAAACAAGAGTTCGACGAGCAATCAGCAATAGCACCTTTCATACCTGAAATAATAGAAAAGCTATCGCACTTTAGCACACCAGAACTAATAAAGAAGATAATAGCTTCAGAGTTTGAAGCGGTAAACAAATACTACCAAAACGCTGAAGACCTCAACATTGCCGACACCAAAGAGAAGAAAAAAGCTCATGTAGAAGACGACAAGATGAGCCGACTCTTCATCAACATTGGCAAGATAGACCGCATTCGCCCGGGCGACATCATTGGTCTGATCAACAAATATACTCGCGACATCAACGAGAAGATAGCCATTGGACACATAGACCTGATGCGCAACTTCTCATTTGTTGACGTAGATAGCACCTACGCACAAGAGATTATCAACCGCATCAACGGACAAAACGTTGACGGATACAAACTTGTAGTAGAGCTCACTGAGAGCAAGCGCAGTAGCAAAGAGAACAGCTTTGGCGGTTTTGGTGGACAAAAGAAGAAAAAAGGTGGCAAACCATCTGACCATAAAGAGAACTTCAGAGGCAGTAGAGGCAAACACTCTGACCGCAACGAAGCACCACGCCGTGCAAACAAGAAGGACGATTGGCGCAAGGATAAGAAAAAGAGAAAGTTTTAAGCTACTCGCCTCCAAAACTTAAACAATAAAAAAATGGCATCGCTCCATGCACTTTATATATTTGTGCACGGAGCGATGCTCTTATTGTGTGTTGTCTATTGTATGTTGATTAAATACATCCTACTCTTTAGATAAGTATGGATACCACATTTGTACAAGATATCCCAATATATCATCAGTTGTTGTTAGTTCTGGACCTGATAGAGCAGCAATATAAAGACAGTCGGCTGAATAATCATCTTTCCCAAATACTCCTCCAAATTCAGCAAACACACCTTCTTCATCAAATTCATATTCAGCAGTTAATAAACTATTTGTACCTGTAGCAGTCCAATATCCATCACTCGAAACAAATAAATCAACTGCGTAGTATGATTTATATTTGCCCATTATTTGTCCGCTACGGAATCCTATTAAGCCTTCATCAGGGTCATAAAGAAGAGATAACTTCAAACCATACGTTGAGAATGTAAGCCAAAGATTATCTTCATCATCAATGTTGATATTAGCAAGTTCGCTTGTAAATTCAAAATCTTTATCGTAGTAATAAATTTTATAGTCACCCAAAATATTGAAGTACTGATTGAGGGTGATGGTAGCTTCTTCTGTTACACCATCAACGGTGCTCCGTAACACCACTTTGCCAGTGCGTTTGTTAGCATTGGTAAGTTCTTCAAGAGTAATACTGAGTGTTGTACCATCGAGGCTAACATCAGCCCAATCTGGAGCACTTATTATCTCTACATCAAAGTTGTGTGCTACTTTTATTGCTGCTTCGGTTTGACCATAGAGGAATGAATATTCAGCTACTTCTGGGCGCACTACTATGCCGCCATCTTGCCTTACGGTGAGTATTTGCGTTACTTCACCAGCACGCA
>CAJONN010000229.1 GCA_905235955.1 uncultured Marinilabiliaceae bacterium | reverse complement strand
GGCAACAGCGACGAGTTCTTTTTGTTACTTTTTCTGTCGGCACAGAAAAAGTAAAATTAATGGGAAGGCCGTATATTGGGGACTTGTTTGCAGTACATTTCTACTTGCGAAACTTAAGTACTTTACTTGCAAAACTTGAGCGAAAAAATGAAAGAACTGTGCACGAAATTTAGAATGACTAACAACTTTCTGAATTAATTTATTGATAATCAATATGAAAATTATTTAAATAACAAACTTAGCAATCCTCACTCTAAAAGCTCTGCTGGGCAATTGTCAAAAAAATTAGTAATTTTGCAGATAATAAAAAAATGTCATTTGGAGTGAAAAAACTCGACCTATATATATTGAAGAAGTTTTTGGGCACATACTTCTTCATCGTTATACTCCTCATACTTATAGTTATAGTGTTCGATCTCGTTGAGAAGATGGACGACTTTATGGAGTCACAAGCACCATTCAAAGCTATCGTCATCGACTACTACCTCAACCTTACGCCCTACTATGCCAATATGTTTTCGCCATTATTGGTATTCATCTCCGTCATCTTCTTCACCTCCAAAATGGCTTCGCAAACCGAAATAATAGCCATATTGTCGTCAGGTGTAAGCTTTAGGCGCATGATGTTTCCCTACTTTCTGGGCTCACTCATCATTGCTATCATGACGTGGCTGCTCGCAAGCTTTGTTATTCCACAAGCCAACCGCACTCGCATCGACTTTGAAAATGTATATGTCAAGAGCAAAAAAGAGACCGGACTGAGCGATATGCACATGCAAATATCGCCCGGCGTATATGTATATATGGGGCGTTATTACTCATTCAGAGAGTGTGGCGACCGCTTCAATATTGAAAAATACGATGGCAAAAAACTCATCTCTCGTCTCTATGCCAAAACCATTACCTACGACTCTATACAAGGCAACTGGCACCTCAAAAACTACACTCGTTGGGACTTCGACGATAGCGGTATTGCACACACCATAACACAAGGCGATGCTACTGATAGCGTCATCAACATTGTGCCAAGCGACTTCAAGAAAGAACGCAAATCGTTTGAAATGCTCACCAGCAACGAACTACGCGAACATATTAGCGAACTCAAAACACGTGGCATTGGCGGTACGGGCGACTTTGAAATAGAACTCTACAAACGCAATGCATCGCCATTTGCAGCCTTCATACTTACACTTATTGGCGTGTCGCTCGCATCGCGCAAAACACGTGGCGGCATGGGACTACACATAGGGCTCGGACTGCTATTGTCGTTTACCTACATACTCTTCCTTACCATATCAACCACATTTGCCGTCAATGGCAATATGAATGCAGTATTGTCAGTATGGCTACCCAATATAGTATTCTCTATTGTTGGAGTTGTACTTTACAAAAAAGCACCAAAATAAAACAGTTGTTCTGTTTTGTATGGTGCTGAAAAATAATTTGTTATAGTGAGAAAATACAGCCTATGAAATATACAGAACAACACAAACTTGCCGATGTTATCAACGACCATTTTCAGACCATCTTGGTTGTTAGTCGTTTTGGCATACCATTGGGCTTTGGCGACAAAACAGTAAAAAGTGTTTGCCAAGAATATGGCGTTGATAGCAAAACCTTTTTGGTGGTGCTCAACTATATGGCCAACGGCGACCTTAGCGGACTCGAAAATGTTTCAGTAATGGCAATGGTTAAATTCTTGCGCCTTTCACATCAATATTACCTCGAATTCTTCTTCCCACAACTCAGAGAAAGACTAAAAAACGCACTCTCTGATGCCAACGACAAACTTGGCGAAATGATAGTGAGCTTCTTTGACAACTTCGTATCTACCGTAAGAAAACACCTCAACCACGAAGAGGTAGCTGTGCTATGCAATATAGAGCGAATGTGCAACAACGAAAAACTTGAAAGCGACTTCAGCATAGAACGCTACACACAAAAACACGAACAGATAGACCACACCATACAAGACCTAAAAAACATCATAATCAAATATTACCCTGACAACGGCAACGTAAACAGCATAAGCTCTGTGCTTTACGATATATTCTCGTGCGAAGTAGACCTGAAAATGCATTGCGACATAGAAGACAATATATTTGCACCAGTAGTAGAGATGTTTGAAAAACAACAAATGGAGGCATAAAGCAGAAAATGAAGCATTTAAGAGATATTATTAAAATAGCCGTTGCTGACTCATCACTCATCATGCGACTTGGCGTATCTGCCACTATCAAACGTGCTTCAGACACCAATGTGCAAATAATTGAAATACCAGACCTTGCCGACCTTATCAACAAAATAGACATATTCAAGCCACACATACTGATAGTAAGCTCTACATTTGGCTTCCAACTGCAGCTATCAGACCTGCGCAACTATCCTAACCTCAAGAAAATATTGCTCGTAAGTTCGCTCATCGACCCTAAAATGGCCGAATGTTACGACGCTACCATCAACATCTACGACTCGACCGAACATATTCACAACATCATCGATAGCCTAATGACCTACGATGAAAACGAAACAGAGGCAGAAGAGCAACTCTCGCAACGCGAAAAAGAGATAATATGTGAAGTAGTAAAAGGCAAAACCAACAAAGAGATAGCTGAGCACTTCAACCTCTCAGTGTTTACCATTCTGACCCACCGGCGCAACATATCTAAGAAACTGCAGATACACTCGTCTACAGCGCTCGCTATATACGCTATAGCCAACAAACTTGTTTCTATCTCAGATGTAAAATAATAGCCCCTATTATTTTTAACTATTTTGTAGAAACCGCCTCTGAAAATGTGGCGTACATATAGCTGTAATACAATGAGAAAGCACTTTTTACATGACAATTTTTTTGGTAGCCCTATTGGGCATTTTTGTATTAGTGGCATTGAGTGTTGCAATGGTATTGGTAGGTGGTTTAATACAAAATATGATGGTGCAAACCAAAACGTATTTCGTAACACTAAAAGCACAAATTGTTGAGCGCCAACGACTAAGAA
Source organism: uncultured Marinilabiliaceae bacterium (assembly GCA_905235955.1). Lineage (GTDB taxonomy): Bacteria > Bacteroidota > Bacteroidia > Bacteroidales > Marinilabiliaceae > W3P20-009. The sequence goes on along the minus strand of CAJONN010000229.1, from coordinate 139 downwards.
AAAAACGCAACAGAACAGTGTAACAATACAACAGATGAAAGCGGATGTTGGAAGATAATTCCACACCGCTTTTTTTGCATACTTTTTTGCAAAAAAAAAGTGCCCGAAATTTTTGCTTTTCATATATATATATATATAT
>CAJONN010000228.1 GCA_905235955.1 uncultured Marinilabiliaceae bacterium | reverse complement strand
AATCGTTTTTAACGCTTCGCTACGATAATTTTCTTAACGCTCCGTGCCAAAGGCGACAACCGCGAGGTGAAAATCGGGTTTCGTGCTAATTGTTGAAAGACAATTTGTTGGTTATATTCCTTTCGCCAATTTTCATGGCTTATTTTCCGTGCGTTTTCCCCTTGCGAAACTTGAGGTCTTTTAATGAATAACTTATCTAAACTGTCTTATCTCGGGCATATAATCGAAGCCTGCAGCTGCAAGTTTGCTGATTATTTGTTCGGGTGTTGTGCCAATGGCATCGCATAGGTCTTCTAAAGTTTCGTAATTGTCGCGTAGCTGCATGTTGACGTAGCTCAGTAGCATAAAAGGATCTTGAGGTATATCCATTTTTTTAGTATTTATCAATAGGTAAACAATGTATGGCTGTTTCAGCACTTTCGAGTCCTTCTGACTTAGCTGTGAGGCGTATGTTGCCAATATTGTTGTTGCTTTGCACTACAACAAGGCATTTGCCGTAGAAGGCTGTTCGGTGATTGTCTTTGAAACGTTCGAGGCTTGTAGGCGATCCATTGTCAACGCCAGCAATAAAGCCTGTGCCTTCTATGTCGAAGTAGATGTCGTTGTCGGCATTGGGGCAAAGTACTCCATCTTTGTCAACCACTTCAACGGTGATGAAGCATAGGTCTTCGCCATCGGCTTTGATGCGGTCTCGGTCGATGGTTATGCGTAGTTTGGCTGGGCGACCGGCTGTGCGCATATATTGCTCCTTTATTATTCGTCCTTCTTTGCGGCTCACTACGCGCACATCGCCACGCTTGAAGTTGAGCGACCACATGGCGTGTAGTGTCATAGTGTCTTTGCGCTGTATGCCCATCGACTCGCCATTGAGATATAGCTCTACTTCATCGGCCTGATTGTAGTAGCACCATACGTCAACGTCTTCGCCATCTTTCCAGTTCCAATGTGGGAAGATGTATAGCATTGGTTTGCTTGTCCATTCGCTTTGGTAGAGGTAATATTGGTCTTTGGGGAAGCCAGCAAGGTCTACCAATCCGAAGTACGATGAGCGAGCTGGCCATTTGTAGGGTGTGGGTTCGCCCAAATAGTCGAAGCCCGTCCAGATATATTGTCCGCAGATAAATCTATTGCGTTTTATTATTTTTAGTGTGTTTTCGTTGGTGCTACCCCAAGGTACGTAGCAGTTGTCGTATGATGAGCAGGCAAACGATTGGTCAGTGAAGGGTTTGTTGGGGTTTTCTGGCCAAATAAACATTTTGGTGCTTGGCATTCGGTAGTAGCCTCGTGTGGCAAGCGATGATACGGTTTCGGTTGCAATGAAAGGTTTGTGTGGAAAATTTTGAGGCACACTTCCATAAGACTTTTCGTGATAGTTGAAGCCTACAAGGTCAAGTGAGCGAGCCTCAAATAGTTGGTTGCGTGGGTTGGGTTCGTTGTTGCCTGCCGTTATGGGGCGTGTAGGGTCTAAGTTGTGAATGATGTCGCATAGTTTTTTGCACAGAAGTGAGTTGACGCTAAGGTCGTCTTCGTTGTATGATTGCTCGTCTTCGTCGCGATTTAGCTTAAGTATTTTGTCGGCCTCTTCAACTGATAGTGTGTCAGTATTTGAGTCGGTCCATTGTTCAAGCACTTCGTTGCCAATGCTCCAGATGAATACTGAGGGGTGATTGCGGTCGCGCATAACGAGGTCGGTGAGGTCGCGTTCGTGCCATTGGTCGAAATATTGAGCATAGTCGTTTTCTGTTTTTTTCTTTCGCCATACGTCAAAAGCTTCGTCCATAACAATAAAGCCCATACTGTCGCATAGGTTGAGCAGCTCTGGTGCGGGTGGGTTGTGTGTGCAGCGTATGCCGTTGCAGCCCATGTTTTTGAGTATTTGTAGTTGCCTTTCAATGGCGCGTACATTGATAGCTGTACCAAGGCAACCAAGGTCGTGATGCATGCATACGCCGTTGATTCTGAGGCTGTTGTTGTTGAGTATGAAGCCTTGTTCGTCATCGAAGTAGAAGCTACGAATACCAAATGTGGTGTGATATTCGTCAATGAGTGTGCGTCCGTCGAATATTTGTGTGATAAGTTTGTATCGATAAGGGTCGTCGATGTTCCAGAGGTGAGGCTCAGATACGTTGAGTGTGTGTTCTACTATGGTGAAGTATTCTGATGGTAGGTTGAGGTTGCTAAATGTTGATGCTATTTTGTGTCCTTTGCTGTCGACTATGGTAGATACTACTTTGATGTCAGTATTATGTCGGCGTTGGCTACGTACGTTTACCTGTACTTTGACGTTGGCTTTTATGTCGTTTATAAGTGGGGTGCTGACAAATGTGCCCCAATTGTCGACGTATATGTCGTTGGTTTTTGTTAGCCACACATTGCGATATATGCCACTACCGCTATACCAGCGTGAGTTTGGTTGCTTTGTGTTGTCGACGCGCACGGCTATGGTGTTTTCGCCTTCGTGCAGATATGGTGTAAGTTCGTATCTGAATGTGGCATATCCGTAGGGACGGGTGCCGAGTTTGTGTCCGTTGATGAACACAGTTGAGTTCATATATACGCCATCGAATGTGATGAATATTTTCTTTTGGAGGTCGTCGGATGTTACTTCAAATGTTTTTCTGTACCAACCTAATCCGCCGGGTAGTGCTCCACCTTCAATGCCTGATGGGGCGTTTTCGCTGAAGTCGCCTTCTATTGACCAGTCGTGAGGCAAATTGAGCAGTCGCCATTCAGAGTCGTCAAAAGTTTCGGCTTCAAGACCTGTTTCGGTCATTGTTGAGTCGATAAGCTGAAAGCGCCAATTGCGTGTAAATTTGGTTATTTGTCTTGTTTCGATGGTTTCGGTGCAAGCCGGTAGCAATGCTAAGAGTATGAGAGCTATGGCTGCATATATATTTAGTAGCTTATTCATTGATGGTGAATTTTATCAGATACAAAAATAATAAAAGAAAATGAGCCACAAAATGTTGATGGTATGGCTCTTTGATAAAAATGCTTTTTCCCTTTCTTTTGTTTTTCCCTTTCTGTAAGAAAACTCAAGTTTCGCAAGTAGAAATGTACTACAAACAAATTTCCAAACACGGCTTTTTCATTAGTCTTTTACTTTTTCTTTCCGCAAGAAAAAGTAACAAAAAGAACTCGTCGCTGTTGCCACTCCGCTA
>CAJONN010000227.1 GCA_905235955.1 uncultured Marinilabiliaceae bacterium | reverse complement strand
AAAAGGTATTCTTTGCTGATTTACCGCCTGACGCAAAAACAACCGTATTGCCGTTGTCATATCCAAGCCTAAAGACTCAAAAAGGCTTTCTGCTTCTTGCTTTGTCTTTGTGTCTACTCTTGTTTGTAATACTGCTATAGCCATATAAATCTTCTTTTTTGTCTATTCGATTACAAATATATTACAAAAGGATTATAAAAGCAATGTTTTTGTAGTTTTTTCTATTCCTCAATCTCCGCTTCTACCATTCGTTTTGCCTCCTCCAAAAGTTGCGTGCTTTCCTGCCGCAATGCAAACGAGGTCTGTATGAGCTTGGTTATTTGGTTTTAGGAAGCAATTATGCATTATTCTGCATCAATGCGTTATAGTTTCCGACTTATAATTATCTGCACACATTTTACTTTATAAATCTTATTTGTAGATTGAGTTTCAGCAATGTAGTACCATTTTCTTCGTATAACGAACCGAACTTGTGGCGCGTTTGGCTGGGTGTCTCGAAGCGTGTGTTGTAGAAAAGATAATCTTCCAAATCATTGCGATCGAAAAAGTGATAGCAAACTACATCACCATCCTCTTTTACAACTATATAGCCACCATTGGCGTTGAATTTTCCTTGCCACGGAGTGCCAGCAGTCATTCCAAGTGCAAACGCCAACAAAAATTGCTTGATTTTATATTCATAAATAGGTTGAGATGAACATTTTATGTGCAATGGATCGTTGGTGCTGAGTAAATTGGCTGCCTCTTCGATAGTTCGTATTTTGCCCGAATAATAATAAAGTAAGCATTCGCCAATAATGCGCTCCATACCTAAGTCGAGCATTGTCAGGTTGTTATGCAAGTTTTGCTGTGCGATTTGTTTGAACTTTACCGATGCACAATGCCGCTGAATAATGTCAAATTTATCTTTGAAAAATTTTTTACCATTTACATCTTCAAACAACGATTTATCTAAGCCCTCAACGGTATAAATGAAGTTTGTGGCATCGCCCGAAGCATTGATAAGCGTAGAATCTGCGCCAAGTTTCGACTTGATGCTATAACCCAATTCGGGTTTCGAGCCAGTATGCAGATTGTGAATCACGATGCGAATATCGGCTTTATCGGTTGATTTTGCACAAACTTGCGGACTTTTTATTTCGTCCATAAACTGCTTCACACTATCGATGTCCTCCGAACCTTTTATCTGCTTAATGTAGTTAAGCAAATTGTTGGCTTCAGTTCTAAAACGCTCTTGCGGAATGATGATTTCGATAGTTTCGCCCGAAATGAGAATATTATTTTTGGCTGCCTGCACTTTATAACTGATGCGGTCGGGAGCATCGTTGCGAAATATTTCCAAAATAGGATAAAAACGATCATCGTAGCGGTTGAGTCGACCATTGCCACAATAAAGTTTTCCGTCAGCAAGCAACTTGAAAAATGTGTAAAGTTCCGACCATTCACCTTTATTTTTTGATGCGCTCATAGGATTTCCTTTTGTCTAAGTGTGTTCAATATTTGCTCAGCAGTGGCTTGAATGGCTGGCACGGCAACCGAGTTTCCAAACTGTTTATATGCTGAAGCATCAGCAACTACTATTTTGAATTTATCAGGGAAACCTTGCAGTCGAGCCCATTCGCGTGGTGTCATTCGGCGAAGACCATCGGTATTGTAAGTACCTTTTATTCTTGTAGTTGGTGTTAGGTCGGTTTGACGCTTGTCGATAACTAAATTGCGCTCGCGCCCCATACCACCAACAACGATGGCATTTGCCACTCCATTATCGTCAATTATCTCATAACCAAAGCCATTGCCTTTAGCTGCATGACGCTCTTTGTGCGCTATTAGCGTATTGACGTATTGCGTTGATAGATAATATTTTGATGCAACTGGTTTTTCTTCTCTAATATCAATAAAATGTTTTGTAACTTCCTTTTGCTCTGGATAATGAAAGTCTGATGGTGTTATTCCTAAATCTTTTCTAAAGCCAACGATATAGATGCGCTCGCGATGTTGTGGCACGCCAAAATACATTGCATTCATTATCTGAGGCTCGGGTACTACGTAACCAACCTCATTGAGCGTGTTCAGAATGGTTTGCAACGTGCGACCTTTATCGTGAATCTTCAAACCTTTCACATTTTCAAGAAAAAATGCCTTGGGCTGCTTTCTGCGCAATATTTCAGCTACATCAAAGAACAACGTTCCGCGCGTTTCTGCAAATCCTTGTCTTTTACCAGCCAACGAAAACGCTTGGCACGGAAAACCAGCGCAGAGAATATCAAAATTGTTGGGAATAAAACTTTTTGTATGTTCTGTGGTTATATCACCAAAGGGGACATCGCCATAATTTGCAAAATATGTTTTTTGAGCCTGAGCATCCCATTCCGATGAATAAACGCACTCACCACCAAGGTTTTGCATCGCAATTCTAAAGCCGCCTATCCCCGCAAACAAATCAATAAAGGTAAAATGTGGTTTGTTTGGTGCAGGGAATGGTACATCAAAAACATCTTTGAACAGATAATATTGCGAAGCATCGAGCTCACAAAGAACGTCGGGCTCGTCATCGCTCTTTGGCGAAGTCCACAAGCGGATGTACTGCTGTCCGCGCTCCGAATAGGTGTGAGCAAATTTTGTATCATGAAGGTGCAGAAAATGTGTGGCGATTGCCATTTGGTCGGAGAAATGGATTAGTTCTCCGTGCTCATCGAGCGAATTTTTATCATAAATGCTAAGCGATTTAGTATGTTCTACGCCAATATCGAACAACGACAATGATTTATCGCTGCTCGAAATAGTCTTCTTTTTTGCCATTGCTGCGCTTTTGTTTTTGGGCGTTTGGCTTATCAATTCTGGCTTACGGGCATATTCACAAGGGCAAACAAAATGCGCGGACAACTGACTATCCACGCATTGAGGCCCTGAGAATTGCCCGTAATAACCGATAAGTCGCCGCCCACGCAAAGCGCAGACGTTCGCAGACTTATTCGCAGTTATTACTTACAGTTGAAGTTTCTCAGGTTTCAATGCTTGTGCCGAATAAATAGCAAACGCTAATATTTTGTTTTATAATATGTTATATAAAAATACTTTCTGTTTCTTTAGTTTATCAGTTTTATATTTTGCGTAAAATTACATTTTTATGCCAACATAGCGAGCATTTCGGCGGCGGGAATCTGC
>CAJONN010000226.1 GCA_905235955.1 uncultured Marinilabiliaceae bacterium | reverse complement strand
ACCCTCGTTGAGTTTGTCGAACGGCGACCATATAGAGAAATATGGATCGTTGACCACAAGTGGCACCGACGGAACACGCAAATCGGTGCTTTTGTAGGGTTGAAAGAGATCTTGCGCTTGCACCGTCATTGCCGATGCCAACACCAGACCCGATGTCATTGTAAACTTAATACTTTTAGTTACATTCATTTTTATAAAAGACTTTTTTTATTTATTATTTGTAGGTATTTCTCTCTTTTAGGTTTCTTCTTTTAATGTTATTTTCCAGAAAAAGATATTAGGTCAGAAAAGTAGAGGTATAAAATTTTATGAGTAAACATATTTTTTTACACCTCTACTTCAATCAATCTAAATCTAAAAATCTACATAAAAAGAGGGATCTTTCTTATGATTATTCTACTACCTTATTTACTTCATAACTTGCCAATTGTGCATATTCCGAGATGTATGCAAATGTTACCATTGCCTCTACACGATATTTATAATCGCCATCTGACTCCAACCAACCAGAGATTAAATCATAAGGCAAAGTATTGTGTTGGCGGAAACGTTCCCATGCATAATCAAGTGTTTTTTGGAACGAATTTATCGAAAGCGATGCTATATTGACTACACTATAAGCCTCCACATAACCGGTCATGAGCACATCGGCAAACCACTGCCTAAATTCATTCTCGCCCGGTTTATGTTCAGCATAGCTGATATAATCGTCCATTCCAAACTTGGTTCTTGAAAAATATTTGCGTGTATCTTCTATAAGCTTCTCCAAATGCTCCTTATAAACGTCGTCGTTAGTTACTTTATAGAGCTCAGCAGCGCCCGAAACCATCGTACCACTATTATATGTCCAAGCATTTCCAACTGCACCTTTAAGTGGCAAGCCCTTACGGTATTCGACACCATTTACATTTTCAAGCAAATTCCCTTCATCACCATCTACTTCCACTTGATCAGCATATACACCATCTTCTTTGCGAAGCAAATGTTCGTGTTGCCAATCGTATATCTTCTTAGCAAAGTTGAGATAATACTCTTCTTTGGTTTTAGTGTCTTCTATGCGGTTGCGAGTACCTTTTTCTATAATGCGATAGGTTATCTTGTCAGCTTTACCTTTATATATATTATGCAATCTTACGAGCGGTGCAACCATCGGCGCATTGCTGCAAGCCATTTTGCCTACATAACCCGGTCCCCAACAGATACCACCATATTCATTGCCATCGCTATCAAGCACACAATCCCAACCATCGAGTATGTAGCTTGCAAGATATTCAGCCTTTTTGAGGAATTTTGCATCGCCCGTGATGTTGTAAGCACGAACCATCTCGCACACGAGCCACTCGTTGTCGTCATATACATTCTCTTTACCCACTACATTGGCTCCGCCTTTACTGTTCGATCTATTCACACCATATACGGTCCACTCTTTTGTCTGAGTATAAGAAGTTAGTGTATATGTGCCAGCATAATAGTCCAACCCATCATACAACTTATTCAAAAGTTCTACATAGCGGTCGAAGTTCTTATTATATAGCTCCTGATTGGTTGACTGAACATCTTTTAGCGCTGCCAAAATAGAGTTCACTGCCTCTATAGAAGATGTATACATCCATACACTACCTATTTCATTACCACCTTTATCTGCAGCAAAATGTCTATCCATCAGAGCATTGTAGAAACGATACATCTTCATCTCATCGCCCTCAAAATAGTGCTCTACTGCAGCATCCATCATAGTAATGGCTCTTTTGAGATTCGTTTCGCTCTTAGTTTCAACTACCTCGCCTTCATCTCCTTCATCTCCTTCGCCATTATCATCTTTAGTATTATCCTTTTCGCCTTGTTTTCCGGCATTGGGATCATTGTTGTCGGCTCCTCCTCGCTATCATCATCGCTACATGCCGACAATGAGAACGACATAGCACCCATAAATGCTATAGCCATCATAAATAATACTTTTTTCATATCCATTTTCTTTTTCTGATTAAGACAACATACACTTTTACATATTAGAGCGTAATTTGTTTTCCTTTTTGCCAAAAACTAATTAGCGAACTCCAACTTTGTTAACTAATCTTAACGCAGCAAAGATGAGAACACTGAGGTTATATAACGGATTATTTTAGGATTAAAAAATAAAAAAATGTTATAAGTTACCCAGTTTTTAACCCATTTTGAGCCATTTTTTACGGTTTTTAATCACTAAGTAAAGACATATTAATAAAAATTTATTAACGTTGCACTATCTTTTAATCTATCAAGCATGTGTTCAGAAATGAAACGTTTGTTAATAATTATTCTTATACTATTAATATATGGTATACCTGCAATAGCCCAAGGCCTTGCTTTCAACACCACCGAAAACTCTATAGAGGCTCGCACATCGTTTGATGTTTTTGCATATAAACAAGAAAGGTTTGAACACAACCTCGATATTACTTTCAAAATGCAGCTTCCACTTGCCGACGTAGTGGGATATGTAGCTCGCATTATCGACAAAGAGACAAAACAAATATATAATGTATTCTTCGATGGACGTGGCAACGACTATTTTAGCCTCAACGAGGAGGGCTACAAAACACTTATCAAATGCCACTTCGACCGCAACACCCTACGCGCCAAGCAATGGTTCGATGTGCGCATTTTGTTCGATCTCGACAAAAAAACAATCTATCTCACCATCGATGACAAACACAACTCTATACAGAAAAACAACTTGCCCAATAGCATGGAGCCTCGCATAATATTTGGCCGAAGCGACTACCTTATTGATGTACCGTCATTTACTATGCGCGACCTTATTATTGGCAACAAACAACACTCATACAACTTCCCACTGCAACAAGTGAATGGCAACGACGTCTACACCGTCGATGGCAAAATGATAGGCTATGTACAAAACCCATATTGGGCTATCAACAACACTTATCATTGGAAACCCATCTTCACCCATTCATCAAAATCGCCTGCAGGGCACGCATTCTCTACACACAATCATGAGATATACTATTTCAATCGCGACTCGCTCTATAGCTACAAAATAATGTCAGAAAAAACGAGCCAAATGGCTTTCAGCGAGCGTTGCCCACTTAAGCTATATTTAGGCACTTGCTTTGTCGACGAAAACATTCCGCGCCTCTACGCCTATGAAATTTCACGCGTTGGACATACAGCCAACGACCCCGCTGTAGCAAGCCTCGACCTCAACAACTACACATGGCAAGTAGAGTCGAACATGCAGCTCGACGAAGGACAAATGCACCACCACGGCGCATATTACAACCATGACAAACAAGAATTTACCATCTACGGCGGCTTCGCCAATATGACATATCACTCAAAATTCTACACTTATAGCATCAACGAGCACCGCTGGGATATTCAAGAAGTTGACGGCACTGCAAAGCCACGCTACTACTGCGCCATGGGCTACGACCAACTACGCTACGTATATATTTTTGGCGGAATGGGCAACGAATCGGGCGACCAAACAGTTGGACGCATGTTCTACTACGACCTCTATCGCCTCGATTTGCAAAATAATAAGGTAGAAAAAATGTGGAATGCCGACTGGGGAAATAAAACAAACATGGTGTTTGTAAAAGATATGGTAATAAAAGACGGCTACTTTTACACGCTCGGCTACCCCGAATTCCTATCTGATTCGTACCTCAAGCTCTACCGCTTCTCGCTTGCCGACGGCAGCTACACACAGCTCGGCGACTCTATCCCCATCCACCCAAACCGCATCGAAACGGAAGCGCGCCTCTTCTACGACCCATTGCTGCGCATGTTTGTAGCTACCGTACAAGAGTTTACCGATGAAAAACCATCAGTATTCAACGCCTACGTCATCAACGACCCTGTACTCTCCGAAACAGAATTTATCAAGGCCTGCCAACTGCCACCCAACCTCTTGCCATGGTACATTGCTGGTGGCATATTGGCTACAATAATACTTTTCACCCTACTCTACTTTATCCTGCGTCGCCGAAAAGCCAAACGCACAGCTAAGATTTTTGAAGAGAGAAAAACAACATCGTTCAAGTCGAACCCAAACGCCATATACCTCTTTGGCAACTTCCAAGCCTTCGACAGCAACAACCACGATATATCATACCTCTTCACCGATAAGCTACGCTCTATCTTCTGCCTGCTCATACAATACAACAACAAAGACGGACTCTCATCGCGCAACCTTGGCAACATCATTTGGGGCGACAAAGAACCCGAGAAGATCAAAAACTCTAAGAGTGTAGCTATCAACTATTTGCGTCGTATGCTTGGCGATATTGATGGCATCGAAGTGATATATCAAAACAAAAACTTCTCACTCAACATCACCGAACCCTTCTACTGCGACTATCTGCGCCTAATGCAAATAACAGAAACCGACGAACTTGTAGACGCTAATAGCACAGAAATATTACAAATAGTAAGTATGGGTAAATTTATGTCGTTCAGCAATTTACCAACTCTTGATGCATTCAAATCAGACGTAGAAAGCAAAGTAATTTCAGTATTGATGAGAATAATGCACAATGCCGTCGACCAAAACGACACACCTACTATACTTGATAGCGTACAACAAATTTTCGTCATCGACCCAACCAACGAAGATGCTTACAAAACACAAGTAAAAGTGCTGCTCAAGAAAATGGGGCGCGACCTCGACTGCATCGAAGCTCAACTACGCTTCAAAGAAAACTACAAACAATATTACGGAACTGATTATCAGGAATTTATATGATAAATCAAAAATCTTAACTCAACTCTCGCAAGTAAAGCAGCTCCGAAGGGGCAAAAGAAATATGATCAACAAATTGCCTTCTAACAATTAGCACAGAACCCGATTTTCACACTCGCCCCAAAAGCCGTGGAATTTTCACAAAAAGTTTTTGAATATACCGTGGCGATATGCCTAAATTTTTTATTTTTGCATTCGGAAATGAAAAAAGAACAATTTTAGACCCAATTCGAATGGTTAAATTGGCCCTATAGTTCAAGGGATAGAACGGAAGTTTCCTAAACTTTAAATCCGAGTTCGAGTCTCGGTGGGGCCACTAACTAAATCAAGAAATGAGCGTATTCGATACTATTATAATAATTATTGCAATAGCATCGTTCATCACAGGTATGCACAAAGGTCTTATATGTGAGTTGTCAGGTTTCATAGGCTACATAATAGGTATCTATTTTGCAACAAAATTCTGTGGTAGTGTAGAAGTCGCTTTGTCTGAAAAATTCAACTTCTCAGGCATCGGAGCTATTAGTTTTGTTATTACAATGGCAATAGTGGTAGTTGCCGTTCATTTTTTGGCTAATATCATAAACAAAGCAGTTGGTATGACCATCTTGAGCATGCCCAATCGCTTACTTGGAGGAGTGTTTTGTGCTATGAAAAATATCTTTTTTGTTAGTTGCCTCGTATGTATTGCAAACTATTTTATTGGTGATGTACTCGAAGCCATTGACCATGAAGAGAGAAAAAAAACTATAACATATCAAGCTATAACTGAAGTGTCTACGTATATGTTCCCGTATCTCGATTTTGGTATTAGCAAAATAAAGGAGAACATAGAATAAGTATCAATGTTTATGAAGAAAATAAAAATAATATCTGCACTTATAACCCTCTTGCTGATGAGTTGCGCTCGCGATAGCAAGATAGAGTTGCCTGCCATTATAGCCGATGGCATGGTATTGCAGCAAAATTCGCAAACGGCTGTATGGGGAAGGGCATTGCCCGGCTCACGCATCAACTTGCGTACCGATTGGGACTATACAAACACCACAACCACACAGCCCGATAGCACATGGGAGATAACCTTCCCTACCATCAAAGCCGACAACAAGCCTCACAAACTCATAATATCAGCCGCCGACACCACTATAGTTATTGACGACATACAACTTGGCGAAGTGTGGCTTGCCTCGGGGCAAGACAATATGGCCATGCCACTCAAAGGTTGGGAAAATGACACCATAAGTGGCGGACAAGATGCCATAAATGCAGCTACCGACGACCAAATACGCTTTTTCACAGTCGACCGACATATATCGTGGAGCAAAAATAACATGGTAAAAGGTAAGTGGCTGAAGGCTACGCCCGAAAATGCCCAACAATTTAGTGCAATAGGCTATTTTTATGCCAAAACATTGCGCGATAGCCTCGATATACCTATAGCCATCATCAACGCATCGTATAGTGGCTCTACTTGTGAAGCATGGGTGAGCGACAAACAATTGATAAACAGTGTAGACTTTGGACATCAGGTTTCAGACTTGCCCCAACGTGCCAAGGAGATGGACGAATATATAAGTTGGCTCAACACCTTGCCACACATAGCCATGCCACAAGACAACATAGCCGACTGGCGATTAGGACATATAAATACCAACGATGAGTTTGTAACCCTATCGACACCCAACTGCGACCAATGGCACGAAATGACACTGCCCAAATATTGGGACTCGCAAGACCTTGGCGACTTTGATGGCGTTGTTTGGTTTGTAAAGCAAATAAGCATACCTCACCGCTGGATAGGCAAGCAACTCAAACTGCATTTGGGCAACATTGACGATTGTGACGAAACCTACATCAATGGCATATGCATAGGCAAGCACGATAAAGGCGGACAAAGCAGAGAACAACGCATATATACCATATCAAGCAAATATGTGCAAACAGCCAATATAACCATTGCAATCAAAGTAACCGATATCAATGGACGAGGAGGCTTTGGTGGCGTAGATAGCGAGGAGGGAATGCGCATACAAGTTGCCCCATCAGACTACATATCGCTTGAAGGCAAGTGGAAATATCGCCCAGTAGGCGAGTTCTACGAAGATTTTTTGGCACTCTTTGATCCAATAAAAGATGTGTTCGATACGCGTCCGCACCCAACATCGTTTATGACACATAGGTCGCCATCAGCACTATACTACGGCATGATATATCCGCTGTCAAGCTATAGCATAAAAGGCGTTGTTTGGATGCAAGGCGAGAGCAATGTGCGTTATTCCACTACCTACGAAGAGACAATGCCACTGCTCATCAATAGCTTCCGCGAAACATTCAAAAATCCGGATTTGCCATTCTATTTTGCGCAAATATCGCCATTTGAGTACTACACCGAGTCGGCCAACTTACGCGAGGCACAACGACGTACAGCACAAAACGTTGACAACTGCAAGATGGTTTCGACACTCGATCTTGGCATGTGCGACAAGATGCGTTCGCCATACAAAAAAGAGGTATCAGATAGGTTGGCACGCTTAGCATTGCACAATATTTATGGCTACAAAGAGCTTACAGAATCAGGTCCTGTGTTGATAGATGTAAACTTCAGAGGACAGTTTGTAACGCTCACATTTGAAAATTCCAACGGTCTATACAACGACCCACGTATACCAAGTCAGTTTGAAATAGCCGGCGACAATAAAGAGTTCTTTACAGCCATACCTATAATACAAAACAACGAGATAAATCTCTATTCACACGCAGTCAACTTTCCACGATATGTTAGATATGCATATCGCAACTGCTCGGTAGCGACACTCTTCAATAGCGATGGATTACCAGCCGAGTCGTTCTTCTTGATAGATAAATTGGAAAATTGAAGAGATAAATAACTCAAGTTTCGCAAGTAGAAATGTACAGAAAATAAGCTATGAGAATGGGCAAAAGGGGTATAACCGACAAATTGACTTCCAACAATAAGCAGGGAACCCGATTTTCACCTCGCGGTTGTCGCCTTTGGCACGGAGCGTTAAGAAAATTATCGTAGCGAAGCGCCCGAAACGATTTTCTGTTTGAGCGAAGC
>CAJONN010000225.1 GCA_905235955.1 uncultured Marinilabiliaceae bacterium | reverse complement strand
TTTTGTTACTTTTTCTTGCGGAAAGAAAAAGTAAAATTAATGGGAAGGTCATATATTGGGGACTTGTTTGCAGAACATTTCTACTTGCGAAACTTGAGTTATTTTCTTGAGTTTCGCAAGTAAAAATATACAGAAAATAAGCCCTGAAAGGGCGATAGACCACAGGCAGTGGTGTAGCGAAGCGAAACCGCTGCGCACATATCAACCAACGAACAAGAGCCCCGAAGGGGCGAAAGAGAGATTGCATTGTGCGTTATGTTCTTTCGCCCCTTCGGGGCTAATAATGTGGATTTGTATGATTAGCAGGGGTTACGCTGCGCTCACCCCTGCCTATATTCTTTCGCTCCTTCGGAGCTACTTATTTGCGAAACTTGAGTTATTTTTCGCAACTAAATTTACCACTTTGTTTCAAAAGTAAAATATATTTACTACTTTAGCACCCAAAATTGTCAGCACTGAAGCCGGCAATGAGAGAGAATTTAGAAAAAAAATATTAAAAAGTTATGTCGGTAAACAAAGTCATTTTGTTAGGCAATGTTGGCAAAGATCCTGACATTCGTTATTTTGACCAAAATAGAGCAGTAGCAAACTTTACATTGGCTACAACAGAACGTGCTCATTTGGGTCGCAACGATCAGCAAATACCAGAACGTACTGAGTGGCACAACATTGTAGTGCGTGGTGGTTTGGTACAAGTAGTTGAACGCTTTGTTCATAAAGGTTCGAAACTCTATATTGAAGGTAAAATCAGAAGTCGTCAGTATGTCGACCGCGACAATCAGAATAGGTTTGTAACTGAAATATTGGTTGATGAACTTGAAATATTGAGTCGCCGAGAGCCCAACGATGCTGCAGGCACAACCAAACGCTATTCAGCAACTGGCGATGTGGGCGAACCCGATGAGAGCGGATACAAAAGTTCGTTTGACGACTTAGATTTCGAGCCACAATTCTGACATAAGAAATCATTATAGAAATTTCTGAAAAATAGCATTTTAGAAATTCCATAAATACTTTTCAAGATTTGGATCCCGATTTATATCATAGTATATTGACCGACCTCGAAGCAGTAACTTTGAGGCCGGTCTCATTTGAAATTATTTTGATACTTGTAGTGCTCGTTGTACTTCTGTTTATGAGCGCACTCGTATCAGGTAGCGAGGCTGCCTACTTCTCACTTACACCTGCAATACTTGAACAAATCAATAGTAGCAACTCTTCGCGCGACAAGCAGATACGCAAGTTGCTCGATGCACCAGATCGTTTGCTGGCTACTATATTGATAGCCAACAACTTTGTGAATGTAGCAATAGTGATGTTGTCGGCATACGTGAGCACACATCTGTTTGACTTTGGCAATGCTACAACTATTAAATTTATCTTCGAAACCATCATCATCACACTGCTCATACTCTTTTTTGGTGAGGTGATGCCCAAACTATATTCAACGCAACATAGCTATGGCTTTGCACTTTTTATGTCGTTTCCGATAGCATTTATGTCGAAGCTCTTTAAGCCATTCAGTGCCTTGTTGCTCAAGTCGACAGGTATAGTCAATTCGCGCATGGCTAAGCATCAGCAAAATATGTCAATCGACGACCTTTCGCAAGCCGTAGAACTCACTCGCGACAGCCTCTCTGAAGAACGCGAAATACTTGATGGCATTGTGAAATTTACCAACCTTTCAGCTGCCGACGTGATGACACCACGCCTCGACGTAGTTAGCCTCGATGCCTCTGAAAGTTTTGACAATGTGCTACGAGTAGTGCTCGAGTCGGGTTATTCGCGTATACCTGTATATGATGAGCGCGAAGACGACATAGTGGGCATTTTGTATGTCAAAGACCTCTTGCCATATATCACACAGAAAGAATTTGAATGGAATAAAATACTTCGTAAGGTATTTTATGTGCCTGAAACAAAGATGATTAACGACCTATTGCAAGAGTTTCAGAATAGCAAGACACACATGGCTGTTGTAGTTGACGAATATGGCGGAATGTCAGGCATTGTAACGCTTGAAGATGTGATAGAGGAGATTGTGGGCGACATCAACGATGAGTTTGATACCGATGAAAAAATGTGGCATCGTCAGGCCGATGGTGCTATAGTTTTTGAGGGAAAAATATCGCTCATCGACTTTTTTAAAGTTATTGATTCTGACGGCTCAGAATTTGAAGCAGGACGTGGCGATGCTGAAACATTGGCAGGTTTGCTGCTCGAAATAAACGGCTTGATACCCAAAGAGGGTGATGTGATAACATACGGCAAATATTCGTTTGAAATATTGGAGGCGGATATCCGAAAGATAATAACTGTGAAGCTAAAGGCTACCGAGCAAAAATAAGGAGAAAGCTATGAAGATGCTAAAAAATAGGGTAGTTTTGTTGTTGTCGCTATTTATAATAGTTTCGTGTGGCGACCCAATTGTGCCCAAACCAATGGGGTATTTTCGCATCGACTTGCCAGAGCACGAATATCAGTTGTACAACAAAGTTGGCGAGCCATATAGCTTTGAATATCCATCGTATTGCACCATAGAGCCTGACAATGATGCAAATGCTGAACCACACTGGATAAATATTCATTGTGCAAAATTCAATTGTAAGATACACGTTACCTATCGCCCGATGCACAATAATGTTGATGAAGTGTTGGAAGATAGCCGAAAATTGACTTACAAGCATACTGTAAAAGCTGATGCAATAGGCGAGAGCTACT
Organism: uncultured Marinilabiliaceae bacterium; assembly: GCA_905235955.1. Taxonomy (GTDB): domain Bacteria; phylum Bacteroidota; class Bacteroidia; order Bacteroidales; family Marinilabiliaceae; genus W3P20-009. The sequence goes on along the minus strand of CAJONN010000225.1, from coordinate 476 downwards.
ATGATAATGATGAACGCAAAGTGTATGCTTCGCTCTATCGCATCAAAGGCAATGCTGCTACGCCGTTGCAATTTTCAATAACTGACAGTGTGAACAATATGTTTAGGGGGTCGCTCTATTTTTATTGTCGCCCTAATGCTGATAGTTTGGCACCTGTTATCTCTTTTGTAGAGGAAGATGTGGTGCATCTTATTGAGTCGTTTGGTTGGAATTGAAGGTATAATTCCACCAAGCTATTTTTTAGAGCCTTTTTTAGCTTATTATCTCGCATATACTAATTTGTTGATGTGTAGCCTCTTCGAGGTAGAAATATTACAAACTTAAGTTTCGCAAGTAAAAATATACAGAAAATTAGCCCTGAAGGGGCGATAGACCATAGGCAGTGGTGTAGCGAAGCGAAACCACTGCACACATATCAACCAATAAACGAGAGCCCCGAAGGGGCGAAAGAGAGATTGCAATTGTGCGTTATTGTT
>CAJONN010000224.1 GCA_905235955.1 uncultured Marinilabiliaceae bacterium | reverse complement strand
AAGGCATATACCCCTTTCGCCCATTCTCATGGCTTATTTTCTGTGTATTTTTCACTTGCGAAACTTGAGATATTTTGATATATTTGTTAAATCAAAATTTACAACTATGAAAATTCTAAATCTAATCATCAAGCAGCAGTACTTTGACGCTATTATGGACGGAAGCAAAGTGCAGGAGTTTAGGGAAATCCGTCCTACAACGTACAAAAAACTTGTCGAAACGGTTATAAATGAAGATGGTACTTGGTCGCTTAAGGTTGATGAAAACTTTGACTACGTTCCCGTAAAATATGATGCTATACAATTTTATGTAGGTTATAATAAAGACCGAGATAGTGCGCTTGTAGAAGTTAAAAGTGCATATACAGAGGTTTTTGTAGATGAAGATAATAATGTTGTAACATACGATTATCAAGGCGAACCTTGGGAATTTGCACAAGTAGTTTACAATTTGGGACGTGTCATAGAGAAGGATATACATCCGAAGAAGCGGCGTAAATGAGCAATATGCTTATCTGATTATTGCAATATCTTTTATTCTGATATCGTTTTTAGGGCGGTCGCCATTTAGCTCTACGGCAGCTATGCGGTCTACTACGTCCATGCCACTTGTTACTTCGCCAAATATGGTGTAGTCGCCGTCTAAGTAGGGCGCACCGCCAATGGTTTTGTAGGTTTGGCGTTGTTCTGGAGTGAAGTGCTTGCCATAGTCGCGCTCTATTTCGTTGAGTTCGGTATCAGAAAATTTGCGTCCGGCAACAATGAAAAACTGTGAGCCATCAGAGCGGTTTGAGCTATTATGGTCAGAGGGTAACTTTGATGCTGACACTACGCCACGCCTATGGTAGAGTCCGCTGACAAGGTGCATGGGCAGTTTGTAGCCCGGACCTTGCCAACCAACTACATCGTCGCTTTTGGCATGCTTGCTGTCGGCTGCTCCGGTTTGTATTAGGTAGTTGGGCAATACGCGATGAATGAGTAGCGAGTCGTAGAAGTTGTCGCACACAAGGCGTATGAAGTTGTCGCGGTATTCATTGGTCTCGTTGTAGAGGCGCAATGTGATGTTGCCCATATTAGTTATTATTCTGAATCCTTTTATGGTAGAGTAGTGCGGATATGTTTTGTTGGTTTTGAGTCTAAGGTCGTAGATGTGGCTATGTCCGTCGCCAAGGTGTGAAACAATGTTGCGTATCTGGGTAGCACTTATGATGTTGTCATTGCCATCAGATAGTGCAGCTAAAGAGCCATTGTTGGCAAATAGTGGTTCGCCCACTGGTTGGTCAGCAAAGTTTGTGAGCGTTGTACGCAGTGTTTTGCCTTTTTTGTAGCTGAGTGTATAGAGTTGCTCAGGAGTGATGCTTGTTGTATCTATTGGGTTGATATTCTGAATGCGTTTGCCTACACGCAGAGCTACCAAATTGTTGTCGATGTCGTAAGTTACAAAGCCATATACAGTTACAGCTTGTTTCGAGTCCATTTTGTTCATTTTGGCTGAGAATGCACCTTTGACAAAGTCAAATGTGGTTAGCACTACATCTGGAGCTACATATACGCCCATTCCGTCGGCTATTTTTTGTCCGTAAACATCATAGGTGATAAGGCGCACCATGTTGTCTAAGTTGCGTCCATAGTAGGTGGTGGTGGGTTGTTCGGTTGGCTCGGCTTGGGCTGGTTTCTTTGGTGAACAAGAATATAACAATGTGCACAACAACAATGTTATAATGCTATGCGGATGTGTATTATGCATCAGAATATCAGTCTATTATGGTGATGGTTATTTTTACATCGGTCAGCGGACGGTCGTTTTTGTCGACTTTGAGATTGCTTATTTTTGTTATGACATCTAAGCCCTCTATTATTTGTCCAAAAACAGTATACTCGCCATCGAGTTCGGGTGTGCCACCTCGCTGGGTATAGGCTTCGCGTTGTTCGGGTGTAAACTCTTTGTAGTCTGATATGCGATATTCATAATCGATGCGTTCTTTTATCTCGGTAACAAGGGCGTTGTATTCTTTTTTGCGTCCTTCAGCTTTGAGTTTGAGTAGTTCGTCTTTGTGAGGCAGATAATATGTTTGGCGCAATTTATTTTTGATGGGTGTATTGACTGATAGTTCCATTTTGTTGAGAATAGAGTCAGGATAGGTGCGTCCTTTGACTATGTAAAACTGTGATATGTCTGAAAATTTGAGCATATTCACTTTGTCGGGTTGGCGAGGTGCGCACAAGGCTCCAAACTGATGAAAGCGTTTTTTGTTGAACTCTGAGTCGATGTTTACAGCGTCGTTGCCATAGCCAATGTGCTGTCCGGGCTGAGCGTTGCGCGAGTCAGATGAACCACCTTGTATGACAAAGTTTTTGACGCATCGGTAGAATAGTGTTCCGTCAAAATGTTTGGCTCTGACAAGGCGCATAAATTCATCGCGATGTTTGGGTGTGTCATCAAAAAGCACAGCCTTCATGTTGCCCATGTTTGTGCTGATGAGTACATGATGAGTTTGTGCTGATGAGGTGCTGACTTGTGTTGCAATGGCAAGTGCAACTATTATTGGTTTTAGTCTCATTTTGTTTTTGTCAGTCGGCTATTTTTACGGTCATTCTGATATCGGTGCAAGGTCGGTTGTGCATGTCGGTTTGCACTGATGCAATGCGGTCTATTACGTCGAGGCCTTCAACTACTTCGCCAAATACGGTATAGTCGCCATCGAGGTGAGGCACTCCGCCTTCGGTCATATAGACATAGCGGTCGTCGTCAGATATGCTGAAAAGTCCTTGAGCTTCAGCCATTTCTTGTACTTTGGCCATTATTTGTAGTTGCAAGTTCATCAGTTCTTCGCTACGTCCTTCGGTCTGATAATATTTGAGTGAATCTTCGTAATAGGGTTGTATTTTGTAGAATATTTCGTTTTTGAGCCTGATGTTGCGTTTGTTTTCAATGTCGTCTAGTTCGGTAGCTGTAAGCACTTTGCCTTGCACTATGTAAAATTGCGAGCCAGAGCTTTTTTTCTCAGGGTTGACCTTGTCGGGCTGTCGGGCTGCTGCCAGTGCGCCACGTTTGTGGATGTGATTGGGGCGTATTTCGGCTTCTATGGGTGTGCCAATTTCGCCATTGCCAAGTTGTTCGCCTTTTGTAGCATGGAGTGAATTGGGGTCGCCACCTTGCACCATAAAGCCGGGTATTACGCGATGGAATAGTAGCGAATCGAGTTTGCCTTCGTTGGCCAAACGCAAGAAGTTTTGCTTGTGTAGCGGTGTGTCGTCGTAGAGCAAAACTTTCATCTGCCCGTATGGAGTGGTGATGGTGACGTAGTTGGCTTGTATGGCATTAGAGCATGAGCATGCCCCTATTATGGTGGCAATGCATAGCAGCATGACAATTCGGAGTAAGGTGTTTTTCATATATGTTTTTTATTTAGTTTATTGGCAAAGATAATTTTTTTAGAGCGCAGATGCACGACTCTTTTGTTTAATTTACTTGCTAAAAACGAAAAAAAAAGAACTCGTCGTTGGATGTTACTCTGCTAAAAATTATCTTTCTCAAGTTTCGTAAATAGAAAAATGCACAGGAAATAAGCTATGAAAGGGCGAAAGAAATATAATCAACAAATTGTTTCCAACAATAAGCACGAAACTCGATTTTCACCTCGCGGTTGTCGCCTTTGGCACGGAGCGTAAAGAAAATTATCGTAGCGAAGCGCCCGAAACGATTT